>CAYYVB010000361.1:0-3465 GCA_964475035.1 uncultured Opitutaceae bacterium
TCGGTGTTGACGACCGCGAGCTGGAGGCGGTCGAGGTTCTCCATCTTCAGGCGGTCGACGGCGTTGGAGCCGCCGCCGCCCACGCCGATGAGCTTGATGCCGACGTCACGGTCGGCGAGGGCCTCGAGGGGAAGTTCGTTGTTCGACATGGCGCGGGTCCTCAGGAGAAAAGTTTCGCGAGGTTGCTGAACATGCCGCCGGACTTGCGCCGCACGGGCACGTAGTG
Organism: uncultured Opitutaceae bacterium; assembly: GCA_964475035.1. Lineage (GTDB taxonomy): Bacteria > Verrucomicrobiota > Verrucomicrobiia > Opitutales > Opitutaceae > Didemnitutus. The sequence goes on from CAYYVB010000361.1 coordinate 227, forward strand.
GTCGTGCACGGTGCGCAGGCCGAACTGGAAGACACCGAGCACGGTGCTGAAAGACGGGTCCTTGAGCTCGTCCTTGACCCAGGACGGCGCCTCGCCGCGGCGGGCGGGCAGGCCGAAGACGCGGCTCGCGGCCTCGTCGATGCCGGGGAGGCGGGCGGTGCCGCCGGTGAGGACGACGCCGGCGCCACAGTGCTCGGGGGAGAATTTCGGGCCGAGCTTCTTGCGCACGATCTCGAACAACTCCTGCACGCGTGCGGCGGTGATGGTCTCGATCGCAACCTTGGGAATCTGGCGGTCGCCGAACGACATGTCGCCGTTGAGCCAGACCTTGTCGGACTTCTCGCGCGTCTGCACCGTGCCGCGGCCGTGGCGGAGCTTGAGCATCTCGGCCTGTTGCGTCGTGACGCGGAGGCCGATGGCGAGGTCGTTGGTCAGGTGTTCGCCGCCGACGGGCAACGTGCCGGTGGCGGCGACGTGGCCGTCGCGGTAGAGGACGTAGTCGGTGATGCCCTTGCCGACATCGAGAACGAGCGCGCCGTGGACGCGCTCCTCGTTGGTCGTGAGCAGCGAGCCGCCGGCGAGCGAGGAGAGGACGAGTTCGCGGACCTCGAGGTGGTAGCCGCCGACGACGTGGATGTTGTCGCTGACTTTGCTCTCCTGGCCGTGAATGATCCAGTAACCGACCTCGAGGCGCTGGCCGGAAAGGTGCTCGGGATTGGTGACGACGCGGCCGTCGAGGCGGAACGGCCGGCGGATCTCGTGGATGCGCGTGCGGCCCGAGGGGAGTTCCTTCTCCTTCGCCAGCTCGCAGACGGTGGCGATGTCGAGCTGCGTGACGGTGTTGTCGGCCGACTTCACGTTGACCGAGGCCTCGTTGTAGAAACCGTCGAGGTGCGGGCCGGTCTGGGCGAGCCAGACCTCCTCGATGCGCGCGCCGGCCTTCTTCTCGGCCATCTCGAGGGCGTGGTGGGCGGCCTCGCTGGCGGCCTTGTAGTCGACGACCTCGCCCTTCATGACGCCGCGCGACTGGGCGAGGCCGACGCCGATGATGTTGAGGGCGCGCCCGCGGGCGATTTCGCCCACAAGCACGGCGATTTTGCCGGTGCCGATTTCGACGGCGGCCACGATGCGTCCGCGACTAGAGATCACGTTTGGTTTTCCGAGAATTTGAAGGTTGGAGAGAGAGATCGAATTGCGGCGCCTGCTGGCGCTGCTGCCGGGCGAGTTCCTCGGGCGTGCGGGCGAGCTTCACCGGCACCTGCGGGCCGAGGGCGAGGTTGACCGACTGGAGCGCCGGCTCGTCGCCGAGCTGCGCGCGCGTGGCGTCGATGATGTAGTCGAGCTGCGCAAGCTGGCGGAAGTAGTCGTCGCGCGTGCTGAAGACGATCTCGGGGATGTCCTGCGCCTTGACGATGAGTTCGTGGTTCTCGCGCTGCCGGGCGAGCGAGACGATGAGCCACTCGCGGTAGAGGTGCGGGGCTTGGATCTGCGCGGTCGAGAGCAGGTCGGCGACCTGCTCCATGCCCGCGATCGGCTCGTAGCCGCCGCTGGCGGCGCGGCGAAGCGAGAAACCCGCGAGCCACGGCAGGCCGGCGACCATGGTCTTGTCGTAATGCGCGCCGTCGTAGACGACGCCGTCCTTGGCCACGAGCAACTGGCGCGGCGCGCCGAGTCTGTCCTCGATCTGGAGGCGGGCGACGGGGGTGCGTTCCTGCAAGGTGACGACGAGCGTGTCGGGGAAACTGCGCGTCAGCACGGCGACGCGCACCTGCCCGTGCGCCATGAGCATCTCCCGTTGCGCGCCGAGATCGAGCGCCATGAGCGAGACGTTGCGCGGCAAGGCGAGGGTTTGTGCGACCCACTCGCGTGTCAGCACGCCGTCGGTGACGAGGACGATCTCACGGACGGGCTCGCTCTTCACGGCGGAGGCGAGCGCGGCGCGGTCGGATTCCCAGGCGTTGAAGATTGCGACCAACCCCCACGTCGATCCGCCGATGAGCACCACGAGCGCAAGGCCCTTGAACCACGCCAACTGCTGGCGCCGGCGGCCGCGCGCCGACATGGCGCGTGAGGTCACCTCCTGGCGAATGGTGCGCCAGGAACGTCCGATCGGGGCGTTGGGGGTTTCCTCGCTCATGAACCTCGGGCCGCCCGCAGCGCAAAACGCTCCAGGGCGGGTGCGACCAGTTCGCGGCAAAGCGCGTTGAAGTCGAGTCCCACGCAGCGGGCGCTCATCGGCAGCAGGCTGGTTTCCTTCATGCCGGGCAGCGTGTTGATTTCGAGCAGATAAAGTTCACCTTCCGGCGCGAGCATGAAGTCGATGCGCGCGTAGTCGCGGCAGCCGCAGGCGGCGAAGGCCGTTTCGGCCGTGCGTTGCACTTCCGCGGTCAACTCGGCCGGCAAGGGAGCGGGGGCGGTGTATGCGCTCATTCCCTTCGTGTATTTGCTGGCATAATCGAACACGCCGGACTTCGGGGTGATCTCGACCACGCCCATCGCCCGACCGCGCAAGATCCCGACCGTCGATGCGCTTCTCGGCGATCCAATCGCCGCGGCGCAGCCCCCCCAAGGCGATTTCGAGGCCGGCGCGCGTGGAGATCATCTGCAAGCCGACGCTACTGCCCTCGCGGTTGGGCTTGAGCACCACCTGCTCGCCCAATTCAGCCGCAAGCGCGGCGGCGGCGGGTTTGTGCGTGGCATCGAAATTGCGGCCGGGTGCGACCTGCACCCCCATTGCCGACACCGCCAGGCGGGTGCGCCACTTGTCGAAACAAAGCTCGCTGCCCTTCGCATCGCAGCCCGTGTAGGCGAAGCCTTCCGCTTCGAGCAGGCGCTGCATGCCGCCATCCTCGCCGAAGACGCCGTGCAGGGTGGAGAACACCACGTCGCGGGCCGGATCGAGCCCTTCCGGAATGGCATTGTGGTCGACCACCACCAGTCGGGTGGGAAAAGAGTAGGACATGGCGAGCGCGGCAGCCTTGCCGGATCCAAGGGAGACTTCGCGCTCGGCGGAGATGCCGCCGGCGAGGATGGTGATCGTAGGAGGGGTCATTTTCGACTTTGGATTTTCGATTCTCGATTTTCGGCGCGGAAGAAATCCGTCAACCGCTGGTCGGGGCTCGTCGATCGAAAATCCGAAATCGAAAAGCGAAGATTCACAGCACGTCCCTCCAGTTCCGGCCGAAGAGCATGACTTCCGGCTCGAGATCGATCCCGCGCTGTTCCTTCACCCGCGCGCG
>CAYYVB010000362.1:0-3463 GCA_964475035.1 uncultured Opitutaceae bacterium
GAAAACGGTGGAGTCAGCGCTCATGGATCAGATCAAAGCTTGATGGGGTTCTGCGCGGCGTGGGGATGCTCGGCGCCCGGGAACACGCGGAGCTTGGTGAGCATCTTCGCGGCGAGGCGGTTCTTCGGGAGCATGCCCTTGACGGCCTGCATGATGATGAAGTCGGGCTTCTTGGCGCGGACGTCGGTGAGCTTGCGGTATTTCTCGCCGCCGACGTAGCCGGAGAACGACATGTATTCCGTCGCCTCCTCCTTCTTGCCGGTGAGGACGATCTTGCTCGCGTTGATCACGATCACGAAGTCGCCGGTGTCGACGTGCGGGGTGTAGGAAGCCTTGTTACGGCCACGGATGATGTTGGCGACTTTGACGGCGAGACGGCCAAGGACCTGGCCCTCGGCATCGATGAGATACCACTTGGGCTGGACTGTCTCTTTTTTGGCCAGATAGGTTTTCATTGCGGAAAGAGGCCCAAGGGAAAGAGTTCGCCCTACCCTGTCAACACCCAAGCTTTCACAATTTCCGCGCCCGCCCGATCAGGGGGCCAAACGGGCTTAATCGCTCAGAAATCGAGCCTTAACGCCAAGCCAACCGCCGTCCGCAGCCCGGAATCGCCGCCGCGGGCCGACCAAGACGGGTCCGCCCCGCGGGTGCCGGAAATCTCCGCCTCGGCCACGATCTGCAGGCGCTCCCCCACCCGATACGGCAGCCGCGCCCGCGCTCCAGCGTAGCCGTGGGCATCGGCGCGGCGCGGGCCCGCGCCATCCGGGCCGATGTCCTCCGCGTCCACCCAGCCGGCGAAAGCGCTCCATTCCAGGAAAGCCCCGAGCCGCGTCAGCGCGACCCTATGCGCGAGCGAGAGCTCGGTCAGATTCGCGCGCAACCGGAGATCCCGCCGCAGATCCAAGGTGACGGTCGGTCCGTTCGTCACCGTGCGGCTGTAAGCCAGACCGATTTCGGTCGCGTGCCGGCGACCGGGCGCGACCTCGCCGCTGAAACGCCGATGCACGGCGAGCGCTGTGAGCGCGTGGCCCTCGCCGAAGGCGCGGCGGTAACTGCCGGTGAGATGCGCGAGGCTTGAACCACCGCGGAACGGTGCGGCGAGCTCCGCTTCGAGCCGTGCGCCGCGATAAAACACCTCCGCCGTGCCGCGCGCACCGTCGTTGGCGAGGACGACGCCGCGCAGCAGTTGCCGCGAACGGTAGCCGCCTTCGAGGCGCGTCTGCGGTTCATCCTCCCAATCGTCCCAAGCGGGCGCGGACGCTGTCGCTCCGAGCAAGAGCAGGCAGACGGCGAGCAGACGCAGGTGGCGCAACATCATCACCGGTGGATGTGTTTGTTTTCGCTGTCGTTGTCGACACACTCGTGGCCGATGACCTCGACGACCCGCTCCATCACCCTCGCCGCCGCGGCTCTCGGTTTTCTCGGCGTCGCGCTCGGCGCCTTCGGCGCGCACGGCCTAAAGGCCGCACTCGAGGCCCAAGGGAGCACGGAGACGTGGAAGACCGCCGTCCTCTACCAACTCGTGCACGCCGTCGCGCTGCTGGCGCTGGCTGGCTGGCGCGAGGCCCATGGCGGCACGAACGGCCGCGTCGCCGCGCTCTGGGTCGCGGGCACGCTGCTGTTCTCCGGCTCGCTCTACTGGCTCGCGCTCGGCGGGCCGCGATTGCTCGGTCCGGTGACGCCGCTCGGCGGCGTGGCGTTCCTCGCCGGCTGGGCGCTCCTCGCCTGGAGCGCATGGCGCCGGCCCGCGGCCTGAGGCGCGACGGGTGGTTCCGCGGCCTTGCACCGCGGACGTAGAACACCACGCTGAAAGCGCGCCACCGCGCCTTTTCCCTCGCATGAACCTGCCCGCACCGCTCACCGCCGCCCTCCACGCCCTGCGCGCGGCGGGCGGACGCCCGCACCTTGCGGGCGGCTGCGTGCGCGACTGGCTGCTGGGGTTGGAAGCGAAGGATTTCGACGTCGAGGTGTTCGGCTTGGATTTCGAGCGGATGCAGCGCGCGCTCGCGCCGTTCGGTCCGACCGATGTGGTCGGCCGCAGCTTCGGCGTGCTCAAGGTCCGCCTCGGCGGCGTGGAATACGACTTCGCCCTGCCGCGCCGAGAATCGAAGACCGGCGCCGGCCACCGCGGCTTCGCAGTCGAGCCCGAGCCGGAGCTCTCCGAAGCCGACGCGGCGGCGCGGCGCGACTTCACACTCAACGCGCTGGCCTACGACCCGTTCGCCGCGCGCCTGATCGATCCGCACGGCGGCGAACGCGACCTGCGGGCCGGCGTGCTGCGGCACACGAGCGCGGCCTTCACCGAGGACCCGTTGCGCGTGCTGCGGGCGTTCCAGTTCGCCGCGCGCTTCCGTTTGACGCTCGCGCCGGAGACGGCGGCGCTGTGCCGCTCGATCAAGGACACGTTCCGCGAGCTGCCGCTCGAACGCGTCTGGGGCGAATGGGACAAGTGGTGCCTCAAATCCGTGCAACCCTCGCGCGGCCTCGCCGTGTTGAAGGAGACGGGCTGGCTGACGTTCTTCCCGGAGATCGCATCGCTCGACGGCCTGCAACAGGAGCCCGAGTGGCATCCGGAGGGTGACGTGTTCGTCCACACCGGACATTGTCTCGATGCGCTCGTGGGGTTGCCGGCTTGGATCGAGGGCGACGCCCGCACGCGCCGCATCCTTTCGCTCGCCGTGCTCGCGCATGATTTCGGCAAGGCCACGACGACGCACCAAGCCGAGCGGCGGCGGCAGATCCGCTGGGTGAGCCCGGGCCACGAGGCCGCGGGCGCGCCGCTGACGGAGACATTCCTCCAGCGCATCGGAGCGCCGCACGAACTCGTCGAGCACGTGCGCCCGCTGGTCGTGAACCATCTCGCGCACCACCACGGGCAAACGCATTTCCGCGACACGACCGTGCGCCGCCTCGCGCGCAAGATCGCGCCGGCTTCGCTCAACGACCTCATCGCGGTGATGACCGCCGATCACCTGGGCCGCCCGCCGCTGGTCTCGGAGGAATCGCTGCGCCGCATCGAGGACCTGCGCGGCAGCGCGGAGCGCCTCGCGATCGCGGACCGTGCACCGCAACCGATCGTGCTCGGCCGTCACCTCATCGCCCTCGGCATGAGCCCGGGCCCGCATTTCAAGCCCGCGCTCGACGCGGCGTTCGAGTCGCAGCTCGACGGCGCGTTCGAAGATGAGGCCGGCGGCGTCGCGTGGATGCGGAACTGGTTGCGCGCCCATCCGCAGGCGCTAAGGTGACGGGCATGTCCGCCGTCTCCAACCAGCTCGAGCAACTCAAGCAGTTCACCGTCGTGGTCGCCGACACCGGCGACTTCGCCAGCATCAAGCAATACGCGCCGCGCGACGCCACGACGAACCCGAGCCTCATCCTCAAGGCCGCCAGCATGCCCGACTACGCGTGGCTGGTGGACAAGGCCGTGCAGGAAGCCGGCAGCGGCGCTTCCCTCGCGCAGGTG
>CAYYVB010000363.1:0-3429 GCA_964475035.1 uncultured Opitutaceae bacterium
CCGCCTGCGCCGACACCTCCGCCGGCACGCGCGCCGGCACGATGGAGAAATCGAGGATGTGGTTCCGGTGGATGTTCTCCGCGATCGGAAACACGCGCACCGCCGCGTTCGGCGAGCGCGCGACGACGGCCGACACCTCGCAGACAAAGTCGATGAACTGCTCGATCACGACCGGCTGCCCGGCGAACTTCGCCAGCGCCGCGGGGAGGTCCGCCTCGGTCAGGACCTTGAGCTGCCCCTTGCCGTCGTAGCCAAAGTCGGCGGTCTTCACGACGCAGGGCACGCCCACCTCGCGGATGCCGGCCGCCAGGTCGCCGTCGGCCGCGACCTCGGCGAAACGCGCGTGCGGAAACTTGTTCTCGCGCAGCCAGCGTTTCTCGCGCGTGCGGTTCTGCGTCGTCGCGAGCACGCTCCAATGCGGACGCAGCTTCGTCAGCGCCTCGATGTGCTGCAGCGGCGCGGCGGGGACGTTCTCGAATTCGTAGGTGACGACGTCGCATGCGCGCGCGAAGGCCTCGAGCGCGGCGAGATCCTCGTAGGGCGCGTTGACCTCCAGGTGCGCGACGGCGCCGGCCGGGCAGTTGGCCTGCGGCTCGAAGACGTGCACGCGGTAGCCGAGGCGTGTCGCGGCCTGCGCGAGCATGCGGCCGAGCTGGCCGCCGCCGAGGACGCCGATCGTGGAGCCGGGAGGAAGAAATTTCGGCGCGCTCACGGCAGCTTCGCTTTGAGCACCTTCTTCGTCTGCGCGGAGCGGAAATCATTCCACGCGCGCCGCGTCTTCGCGTCGGATTGCGCGAGCAGCGAGGCGGCGAAAAGCGCGGCGTTGATCGCGCCGGCCTTGCCGATGGCGAAGGTCGCCACGGGCACGCCGCCGGGCATCTGCGCGATGGAGAGAAGCGAATCGAGGCCCTTCAGCGCCTTCGATTCCACCGGCACGCCGAGCACGGGCAGCGTCGTGAGCGACGCGGTCATGCCCGGCAGATGCGCGGCCCCGCCGGCGCCGGCGATGATGAGCTTGAGGCCGCGCTGCTCGGCGGATTCCGCGTAGTCGACCATGAGCTTCGGCGTGCGATGCGCGCTCACGACGCGCTTTTCGTAGGGAACGCCCAGCGCCTCGAGTTGCGCCGCGGCGTGCTGCATCGTCTCCCAATCGGACGTGCTGCCCATGATGATGCCGACGAGTGGTTTTGCCATGAGGCGCCTAGCTATCGGGGCTCGCCGCGCCTCTGTCAGCCCAGAAATCCGACCGCCCGATCCGCAATAGGGAGTGCCGTATCAGGCGCGGCTGCCGAGCAGGCGGGCCGGCAGCATGAACAGCGCCTTCACGAGCGCGAACACGCCGCCGATCGCCGCACCGGCGAGCCGGAAAGGCAAAGCCACCAGCCACACCAGCGGAGCGAGCACCAGCGCGAGCAGCGCCAGCGGCCAGCAGAGCACGAAGAGCACGCACCAGACGAAGAAGGCGAGAATCGTGGTCATGGCGGGAAAGGTGAGCGCGGCTGACTCAGAGCAACGCGGTGCCCTTCGGCACTTTCACGATGGTTGTGCCGGCGACCTTGTCGTGCCAGCTCTGCTTCTCGTCGTCGAACGCGACCCAGATGAAACCGAGGCCGGCGACGAAGAGCGAGAGGAACGCCGTCAGCGCACGGACGATGGCGACGCCCCAATCGAGCGGGCGATCGTCGAGGCGCACGACCTTGAGGCCGCAGATGACGCCGCCGATGGTCGTGCCCTTGGTCTTCCACATCACCGCGCTGTAGGCGGCGAACGCCGAGAAGAGGAAACCAGGCCCGTCGCTCATGCCGCCCATGATGCCGAGCACGACGGCCCACATCAGGAAATCGAGCCCACCGGCCGCGAGACGGATCCAGAAGCCGGCGCGGGGCAGCGTCGCCGCCGACACAACCGGCGGCACGGTGGACGCCGCAACCGGCGTGGCGCCATAGGGTGGAGGTTCGACCACGGGCGGCGGCGCCACGGGAGCGATCGGCGTCGGCTCAGCGGTGAAACCGGCGCTCATCGCCGGGGCCGCAGCCGCCAGCGGGACCGCAGGCGGCGCGACCGGCGCGGGCGCGGCCGCGGTGGGCGCCGGGCGTTCGCGGCGTGTCGAGAGGATCAGCGCATAGACGACCATGCCGAGGCCGAGGACGCCAAAGAGTTTGAAGAGCAGGAAGCCGAGGAACGGGATCGTGTAGAGCAGCGCGATGATGATGCCGCCGAACATGACGGCGAAGACCGCATGGCTCATCAGGCCGACGCCGAACTGGCCGGTGACACGACGGCCGAACCACGCGCAGACCGCGGCCTTGCCGAAGAGCGCACCAAAGAACATGCCGGCCGCGAGAAACGGCACGAGCACGAGTCCGATGCCGGTGATCGCGAGCAGGATGACGAGAATCGGAGTCAGCAACGCAGTGAGGATGGCCGCGAGGATGGTGTTGCCTGGACGCTGTTCGAGGACCTCGGCGCAGCGCTCGATGCCGCGCGGGAAGAGGAGCGCGAGCAGCATGTAGAACCCGAGCACGGCACCGGCGAAGAGCCAGGCCCAGCCGAGGTGTTCGCCGAACCAGAGCGGACGGCCCCAAAGCGCGCACTTCATGACCCAGGCGCGGAGCCATTCGAATTGCTTGAACGGGCCGAAGCCGCCGATCTCCTGCACGCCACCGCGCGTGACGGCTCCCGGATCACGGATGAGGCGGCCCATGACAACGACGACCTCGTCGCCCACTTCGGCCTCGGGGCCGAGGACAACATCGCCGAAAACGGCGACCGCGACGCCCTTGACCTTGCCGTTGATGGTGGTGGTGCCGAGCACGGACACGGCCTCGCCTTCCACGCTGCCGTTCACGGTGGTGCTGCCGAGCACGGAGACCGCCGCGTCGGCGACGGTGCCGTCGACGCGCGTGTCACCGAAGATGGAGACCGCTTCACGCCAGCGCTGTCCTTCCGGCACAAGGTGGCTGCCGAACGGCGGGCGATCGGCATTGTTGTCGTAGCCGTAATTGCGGGCGCGGCGGGCGCGGCGGGATTCCTTGGCGGGCTGCTCCTTCCCGGCGTCCTTGTCCGCCGGCGTGAGCTCGCGCATGGCGGGCTCTGCCTCGGATTTGGCGTCGGTGACGACGTCGGTTTCCGGCGTGGCGGGCTCTTCCGGCTCGTCGGGTTCGTCGGCCGCGGCGGGAGCGGCGTCGGACTTCGTCGTGTCGGGCGTCTGGTCGGCCGGGAGCGTTTCAGCGGGTTTCTCCGGCACCGCGGGCGCGGGCGGAGCTTCCTGGGCGGTGAGCGCGGGCAAGACTGCCAGCGCGAGCGCAAGCCAGAGGGTGGAAAGCAGGTGATGGCGAGGCTGGTTCATGGAAGATCTTTCAAATCAATGGGTGCGGTAGAAGGCGCGGTAAGCGGCGGCGCCGAGACCGAAGAGGGAGACGTAGAGGA
>CAYYVB010000364.1:0-3426 GCA_964475035.1 uncultured Opitutaceae bacterium
ATCGTGCACGTCGCCATCCAGCAGGCCGAGCTGGCCGTTCGCCACGCCTTCGGCGTGAAGGGCCTCAAGCCGGTCGACTATTCGCTCCTGCTCAATGTCGTGTTCACCGACCCGCAGCTCGCGACGGTCGGCGCGCTCGAATCTGACCTGCAGGCCAAGGGCACGCCTTATCTCGCTGCCTCCTACCCGTTCGACGACCACGGGAAATCCATCCTGATGGAGGCGAAATACGGCTACGTGAAGGTCCTCGCCGACCCGAGACGCGGCCGCCTGCTCGGGGCGGAGATCGTCGGCAAGGACGCGGGCGAGTTGATCCACGTCTTCTCGGTTGCGATGGCGCAACGCGGCACAGTCTTCGACTTGCTCCGCGCGCCGTGGTATCACCCGACGTTGGCGGAGATCCTCACCTACCCGCTCGAGGAGATCGCCGAGCGTATCCCACGCCGTTGAATTCCATTCCCATCGAGACCGTCGCCCCAGCGGGCTTTATTGTCCTTCTGACGGCCTGCGTCGCACCGAAAGCTTCGATCCGGGCGGAACTACGTCGCGGCGATCCAGCGCAAAGAGAGCTGGATTATGCCGAGGCACTGCGCTTCTGGTTGCAACTGCCGGAGCCGCGCCTCCGTGGCGTGGTCTTTGCGGATAATTCCGGCCACGATTTGAATCGGTTGCGCACCATGGCGGACGCTTTGCCGCATCGGCAGCGTCCGATTGAATTCCTCTCGCGCGACTATCCAGCCCCTCCCCTGACGCTCAATTACGGCCATCCGGAATTTCTCCTCGTCAACGAGGCGCTGCGTGACAGCCGGTTGCTGGCGACTGAGCGTCACTTCATCAAGGCAACCGGTCGCTATCGCTTCCCGACGATCTGCCGGCTCCTCCGCCGGTTGCCGTCTGATTTCCGAGTCGCCGTCGACGCCCGCATGATGTTCATCCAACGCAAGCGCTGGGACAAGTTGATCAATGTCTCCCTCGCGCTCTTCGAGCGCGATTTCTACCTCCGCGAACTCGCCGGGATTCCTGACCAGATGGTGCCCGCTCCGCCTTGGAACCGGAAGCAGTTCATCGAGCACATGTTCTTTGACGCCTTGCATCCGCGCCGCGAGGAGCCGGGCATTCTTCTGCGCTGGCCGTGCAACTGCGAACCAATCGGAATCGGTGCGAACGGCGAGGACTACTCGAGTATCGGCAAGCAGCTGCGAAGCGCCTTGCGCGCCGCTGCCCGGCATTTGATGCCGAACCTCTGGCTCTGAGCCTGGGGCATGGCCATTTTGCCTTTGCGAGGGGGCGGAGCGTGGGCCAGTTCTAGAGCCATGTCGAAATACGTCGCGCCCGCTTTCCTGACCGAACTGCTCCACGCCAAGTCGCCCTCGGGCGCGGAGGCCCAGGCTCAGGCCATTTACGACAAGTTTGTCCGCCCTCATGCCGAGGCCTACGCCGACGATGCGCTCGGCTGCCGTTACGCCACGCTCAACACCAAGGGTGCGCCGACGCTCATGTTCGCCGGCCACATGGACGAGCTCGGCCTCATCATCACCTACATCAACAAGGACGGCTATCTCTACTTCGACACCATCGGCGGACACGACCTCAGCATCATCTCCGGCCGCCGCGTCATCATCCAGACCGCCAACGGCCCGGTGAAGGGCGTGACCGGCAAACGCGCCATCCACCTGATGGACGACGAGGACCGCAAGAAGGTGCCGAAGAAGCACGAGATCTGGATCGACATCGCCGCCACCTCGAAGGCCGACGCCCTCAAGCGGGTCGCCATCGGCGACGTCGCGACCTACGACCACGAGTTCGAACTCATCCACGGCTCCGTCGGCACCGCCCGCGCCTTCGACAACAAGGTCGGCGCCTACATCGTCGGCGAGGCGCTGGTGCGGTTGAAGAAAGAGAACGCCAAGCTCGCGGCCAAACTCGTCTCCGTCGCCACGACGCAGGAGGAGATCGGCGTGCGCGGCGCGACCACTTCCGCCTTCGCCGTCGATCCGCACGTCGCGCTTGCGGTCGACGTCGGCCACGCCACGGACCACCCGGATTGCGACAACCGTCGCTTCGGCGAGACGAAGCTCGGCGGCGGTCCGATCATCTGCCGCGGTCCGAATATCAACCCGAAGGTCTACACGCGCCTCGTTGAATGCGCGAAGCGCGCGAAGATCCCCTACCAGCTCGAAGCCGACCCGCGTCCGACCGGCACGGACGCCCGCGCAATCCAGATGGCCCGCGGCGGCGTGGCCTGCGGCTTGGTTTCAATTCCGCTCCGCTACATGCACACGCCAAGCGAGGTCGTCGACCTCGAGGACGTGGAGAACTGTGTGAAGCTCTTCGTCGAATTCGCCAAGGCGGTGAAGAAGGGCGAGAGTTTCAATTGGTGAGCTGGGCGCGAAGCGCGGCAGTAAGCGCAGGCCGAGAGTTGGAGCAGCCGACGTAAGTCGGCTGAGAAAAACTGGCGGCTGCGTTCGCGCGCATGTCCCACCAGCCGACTTACGTCGGCTGCTACGAATTGGGCGTCGGGCGTCGCCCGCTCGCAGACCGCCGCGGTTATCTGCCTGCTGGAGGGCGCGGCTACTGCCGCGCGCGAGCTTGATTGCACGCATCGTGGAACGGCGCGGCGGTAGCCGCGCCCTCCAGGTTACGGTATGCCGACAGACCTGAGCTGGCTCAGGCGGCGTCTTTGCTCGGGGCGCTGGAGGCGCCGCGGCGGGCGGCCTTCTTCAGCTGCGGGCGCTTGCGGCCTTCGACAACGGCTTGGTCGATCACGACCTCGACGACGTCGTCGCGCTGCGGAAGTTCATACATCACCTCGAGCATGAGCTTCTCGAGGATGGCGCGGAGCGCACGGGCGCCGGTCTTTAGCTCGATGGCCTTCTTGCCGATGGCTCGGACAGCGTCGCGGGTGAAGCTGAGTTGCACGCCGTCCATGGCGAAGAGCTTCGAATACTGCTTAACCATCGCGTTCTTCGTGCGGAGGAGCACCTGCTCGAGGTCCTCGACCTTGAGCTCGTCGAGCACGGAGACGACGGGCAGGCGGCCGATAAACTCGGGGATCATTCCGAAGCGCACGAGGTCCTCGGGGGCGACGGAGCGCATCATCTCGTCGGGCGTGAGCTCGTGATCCTTGTCGTTGATGTGGAAACCGAGCGAACGCTGGCCGAGGCGCTTCTTGATGACTTGGTCGAGTCCGACGAACGCGCCGCCGCAGATGAAGAGGATGTTGGCCGTGTTGACCTGGATGTATTCCTGGTTCGGGTGCTTGCGGCCGCCCTGCGGGGGGACGTTGCACACGGTGCCTTCGAGGATCTTGAGGAGCGCCTGCTGCACGCCTTCGCCGGAGACGTCGCGCGTGATGGAGACGTTTTCCGTGGTGCGGCGGATCTTGTCGATCTCGTCGATGTAGATGATGCCGCACTCGGCCTTCTT
>CAYYVB010000365.1:0-3422 GCA_964475035.1 uncultured Opitutaceae bacterium
ACTGCGTGCGCAGCGCGTCGCGCTCGGCGGTGAGTTTCTCGTTGAGATCGGTCAGCTCGGCGACGGAGCCGCCCTGCGCGTCGGAGGCCTGCTCGAGTTCGCGGATCCGCGTGCGGAGCGCGGCGAGCTCGGTGCGGCTGGACGCGAGCTCCTGCTCTCGCGCGGCGACGGTCTGGGTCGCGTCGTTCTGACGGGCATTGAGCTGGGCGATCTCGCGCTGGGCGGTCTGCAACTGCGTGCCGACGGCTGTGAGCCTTTCTTCGAGGGCAAGATTCTCGTCGCGCAGCCGCTGGGCGGCCTCGTCGGTGGTGCGCTGCGCGGCGTTAACGCGGGCGGTGAGCGTGGCAATCTGCGTGCGCATGGCCGTGGCGTCCTGCTCGAGCTTGACGTTGGCGGCGGTGAGTTCGGCGACCGTCGAATTGTGGCTGCCCTCGGCCGACTCAGCCTCGGCGAGCTCGCGGCCGAGACGGTCCTTCTCGTCGGTGAGCGCGGTGTTGGCGCTGATGAGCTGCTCGTTTTGGCGGCGGAGTTCGCCGGCGGCGGCGGTCAGGTCGCGCACGCGGGCTTGCAGCTGGTCGAACTCCGCGCGGTCGGGCCGGTCGTCGGCTGAGCGGGCGGCAAGGAGGGCGCGGTTGGCGTCGCCGAGGGCGCGGCTGGTCTCGCGCGCCTTCTGCAACTGCTCGGCCAGCGTCGTGATCTCGCGGGCGGCAGCGACTCTATCTTCCTGCAACGCGGTCTCGAGCTGCTGCACGCGTTCGCTGAGCGTGCGGATCTCGACCTGATAGGCTTCGGAACGGTCGGCGTTGACGGCCTGAGCCTGCGCCGCAAGGGCGGCCTCGGCGCTGCGGCGGGCGTTGTCGTAGTCCTGCTCGAGTTTGGTGTTTGCGGCGGTCAACTCCGCGACCTGCGTGCGGAGCGCATCGGCAGCGGAAGTCGCGGCGGTGAGATCATTTTGGAGTTTCGCGAGCTGATCGTCCTCAGCGGCGGTGCGCGTGCGGATCGTGCGGGCCTCGTCGAGCTGGCGTTCAAGCGTGGCGACCTGCCGGCGGGCGGACTCCAAGGAGTCGGTCTCGCGTGCAAGACGGGCGCTGAGGGCGGTGAGCTCGTCGCGGGCGGCGGCGAGCTGCGCGGAAGCCTCGCGGACGGCGGTCAACTCCCGGCCGGCCTGCGCGAGTGCAGTGTCGCGTTCGGCGACGGTCCGGCGGGCGGCCTCGAGCTGCTGGCGAAGGGCGCTGAGTTCGCTTGCGCCGGCGGATGACTGCTCGCCGACGGACGCCAGTTGGCGGCGCGCCTGCTCGAGGGCGGCGTCGCGGGCGACTACCGTCTCATCGAGTTCGGCAAGGCGGGTGCGCAGGGAAACCAGTTCGGCCTGACCGGCTTCGGCGCGGCGTTGGGCTTGAGCGACGGCAGTCTGCGCCTCGGTCGCTTCGCGCTCAAAGCGGGCGCGGGCGGATTCGACTTCAGCCAGCTGGTTGTTGCGCGCCACGACCTCTTGGCGCGCGGTTTCGAGCTGCTGACGGAGCGCGCTCAGCTCGTTCGCTCCAGTTGAAGATTGCTCGCCGATACTCGCGAGTTGGCGACGAGTCTGCTCAAGTTCGGCTTCGCGGGTCGCGAGGGCGCTTTGCAGACGCTGCAGTTCGGCGCGGGCGGCATCGGTCTCCTGACGCGCGGCCGCGGAAGCGTCGCCGGTCTGCGCCAGACGAGCCTCGGCCTCGGCGGCGGAGCGGCGGAGCGCGACGAGTTCTTCGTCGCGCTGGGCGACATCGGCCAACGCGGCGGTGAGCTGGCGGCGCAGCAGGGCAAGGTCGGCTGAACCGGTCTGCGAACGGCTGTTTGCCTTCGCCAGATCGTCGCGCAGTTCGCGCATCTCGGTGTCGCGCTGCGCGAGCGCCGTGGTGAGACGGTCGAGCTCGGAACGTCCATCGAGGACCTGGCGGCGGAGCGTGAAGGCGTCGTTCTCGGCTTGGGCAAGTTTCTGTGCCTGCTCGCGGACGCTCGACTCGAGGTTGGCGAGACGGTCGCTGCGTTCGTTCAGCGCCTGTTCGGCGGCGGCGAGACGTTGGCGGAGTGCAGTGGTCTCTCCCGCCTCAGCCGGCGGACGTTGCGCGGTGGCGGCGGCCTCGGAGCGCAGGCGGGCGACGAGGTCCTGTTGTTCGCGCAGGGCGGTCTGGGCCTGAGTGACCTCCTCAGTTCGGGCGGCCAGTTGGGCGCGAAGGGCTGCCACTTCCTCCGCCGCCTTGGTCGCGGAGGCGAGCTGATCGCGCAGGCGGCCGGCTTCGGACTCGCGTTCGCGCAATGCCGTGGCGGCGCGATCGAGATCGGCTTGGAGTGAGGCGAGACGATCGCGGAGGTCGCGATTCTCGCTCGCGGCGGCGCCCGTGGCGGCACCCTGGCGATTGAGCTGTTCGACCTGCCCGGTGAGTGCCGCGAGGCGCTTGTCTCGCTCGGTCACGCCGATGCGGAGGGCGAGCAGTTCGTCGCGCATGCGGACAGCGTCCTCGCGGACGCTGGTGCGGTCGGATTCGGCGACGGCGAGTTGGGCGCGCAGGCCGTCGATCTCCCGGCGGGCAGCGAAAAGGGGTTCGTCGGCCCGCGCGGCGGCGGCCTCGAGTTCGGCGTTGCGGGCCGCAAGCGCGTCGACGCGCTGCTGGAGCTCCGTGGCGGAGGCGAGTGCAGGGCGGGCGGCTTCGAGCTCAGCCTGGAGGGAGGCGGCGCGTTGTTCCACCGCGGCGATAGCCTCGCGGAGTGGCGCAAGTTGGGTCGCGGCGGCGGCGGCCTCGTCGCGCGCGGCTTTCTCGGCGGCCTGCGCCTCGGCGAGTTGGCGGCGGATCGACTCCATCTCGGGTGACGCCTGGGCGCCGGCGCGCAGGCGCTGAACGTCGTTTTCCAGACGCTCGTTGATGGCGCGCAGGCTGCTGGCTTCGCCTGCAAGGCGGCGGAGACGGACGATTTCATCCTGGAGGTCGCGCACGTTGGTGCCGGCGGACGTGGACGCGGACAACTGGTCTCGGGTGGTCGCAAGTTCGCGCTCGAGCCGGGAAACGTTGGCGGCGGCGGATTGCAGCTGCCGCTGCAAGTCATCGAGCTGGGCCTGAGTGGCGGCGGTGGCTTGCTGCACGCCGTTGCGCTCGTTCAGTGTGCGCTCAAGCGAGGCGGCCCATTTTTCAAGATCGGCCTTCTCGGTCGTGAGCCGCTGGTTGACGTCGGCGAGGCGGTTGTTGGCGGCCACCGCCCGGTCGAGTTCGTCGCGCAGATTGCGCTCCGCCGTGCCATCCGCGGGTGCGGCAACCGGAGCGGGGCGTTGGGCGACGGTGGCGCTCGGTTGGCCGGGGTTCACGGCCGGACCGGCCACGCGCTGGAGTTTGGCGCGCAGGGCGGCGACGAGATCGCCAACTTGGGCCTGCATGTCCGGAGTGAGGCTA
>CAYYVB010000366.1:0-3421 GCA_964475035.1 uncultured Opitutaceae bacterium
GGCTTCAGCCGGCCGAAGCGATGGCGCGCAATAGGATGGCCGGTTGAAACCGGCCCTACTTTCGATCCGTCCAGCGGTCGCGGCCTGCCTGTCTCAGGCGTCGATCTTCTGGATGCGCGGGAGATGGCGCCCGCCTTCGAAAGGCGTTTCCAACCAGACCTTCACGATCTTGAGCGCCTCGTCTTCGGTGATGGTGCGGGCGCCGAGGGAGAGGCAGTTGCCGTCGTTGTGCGAGCGGTTCCAGATCGCGACCTGTTCGTTCCAGCAGAGGCCGCAACGCACGCCGCGCACGCGGTTGGCGACGATGGCCTCGCCGTTGCCGGAGCCGCCGAGCACGATGCCGCGCTCGCACTCGCCGCGCGCGACGGCCTCGGCGGCCGGCCGGCAGAAATCCGGATAATCGCACGGCGCCTCGGACGTTGTGCCGAAGTCGCGCACGGTGTGCCCCTCGGCGAGGAGCATGGCCTTGATCTTCTCCTTGTAGGCGTAGCCGGCGTGATCGGAACCGAGGGCGATGGTGAATTTCTTCATAAACAGAATGGGGGTGAACAGGGGCGGGTTGCGGCGGTCCTTATTCCGGTCAGAGTTTTGTTCAGCAACCCCTTTCCGCCATGACGACGCGAATCCTGCCTCCGCTCCTCGTTGCTGCGCTCGCGAGCGCTTTTTTCACCGGGTGTGCCATGACCGTGGAGGACCGCATCCGCCGCGAGCCGGACCTTTTCGCGCGCTTCCCGGCGGCGGTGCAGGAACGCATCCGCGCGGGCAAAGTAGAGATCGGCGACGAGGCGGATGCGGTGCGTCTGGCGCTCGGCGAGCCGTGGCGCCGGGTGGAGCGCATGACCGCAGAGGGTCAGACCGAGGTGTGGATCTACGCCGTGAACCAGGCGCAGCCCCGCCTGAGCTTCAGCGTGGGCGTCGGCACCGGCGGACGGCATTCGGCGGTGGGTGTGGGCGGCGCGGTGACCACCGGCGGTGCGGATCCCGACGAAGAGGCGATGCGCGTGGAGTTCCTCGCCGGCCGCGTCGTGCGGATCGAGACGCGGAAGAACTGAGCGGCGGGATGGCCCAACGTAGCAGCCGTCGTAAGACGGCTGAGCTGGGCTTACATGGCGCCGCGATTCCCAGCCGACTTACGTCGGCTGCTACAGGGCTGAAGCAACGGCCTTCAGGCGCTCACCGGTCCAGCAGCCGCAGGAACGCCGCGGTGTCGGCGAAATCCGCGAAGGCGGCCGTCGGGGCGTGCGCTTGCAGTTCTTCCAGCGTGAAACCGCCGGTGGCGACAGCGATGGTCCGCGCGCCGATGACCTTGCCGCACTCGATGTCGTGCGGCGTGTCGCCGATGACGTAGGTGCGCTCCGGCGGGAAATCGACGGCGTGGCGCTCGCGGGCGCGCCGCAGGGCGTGCGGTCCGAGGTCGTTGCGCAGCGGGCTGTCGTCGCCGAAGGCGCCGAACGCGAAGTAGTGCCACACGCGGTAGTGCTCGAGCTTGATGCGGGCGCCGCGTTCGACGTTGCCGGTGAGCAGGCCCTGCACGACGTCGTCGCGCCGGTGGAGCGTCTCCAACAACTCGACGATGCCCGGCAGCACGCGGCCCGGGCGGGTCGAGATCTCCCCGTGGAGGAGTTGCAGGTAACCCTCGAGGACGGCGTGCACGCGCTCCGGCGTAGGCGCGACGCCGTGCTGCTCCAGCATGCGGCCGATGATCCAGCGGTCGGTGCGGCCGGCGACCTCGACCTTGTCCATGTCGGGCGTCTGTCCGTGCACCTGCGCGAAGGCCTGCACGAGCGCGGCGATGCCGGCGCGGTTAGTGCGGATGAGGGTGCCGTCGATGTCCCAGAGGATGAGCTTCTTCATCGGAGCGGAGGGACTAACCACGAATGGACGCGAATGGACACGAAGAAATCAGGACGAAACGCACAGACGGAAAAACCACCGATGAACACAGATGGACACAGATGAAAAATTGCGGTTTCCAAAATGTCCGGGGCCGGGGCATCTGTGTGTATCTGTGTTCATCTGTGGTTCATGGCTCCTTCACTCAGTGACTTGGGGCGTGGGCTTTTCCTCGCGGCGCAAGGCCGTGAACAGCGTGCCGGCGAGGATGAGGCCGGCGCCGAGGAGTTCGGTGGTCGTGAAGCGTTCGCCGAAGAACACCACGCCGCCGAGGGCGATGCCGAGCGGCACGAGCGACTGGAGCAGCGAGCCTTCGCCGACGGGGAGGTCGCGGTAGGCGCGGGTCATCGCGAGCTGCGCGAAGCCGGCGCAGAGGCTGGCCGTGAGCAGCACGGCCCAGGCGCCGGGCGAGATGGGTTCGTAGGTGGCGACGGCCGGGCCGAGGCAGAGGAGCAAGCCGTAGACGCAGAGCGCGCCGAAGATCGTCGCCGTGTGCGCGGTGTCGTGGAGCTGGCGGATCGTGACGATGATGCGCGCCGACATCAGCGCGGCGACAAAGGCAACGAGGTCGTAGATCCCCGGCGGACGCCCCGCGCTGAACACGCCGGTGAGCAGGGCCAGCCCGGAGATCGCCGCCACGCCGCCGGTGAGCACGGCGGGGCGGAGCTTTTCGTGCAGCACCAGCGCGGCCCAGATCGTGCCCCAGATGATGTAGGTGTTGGTGATGAAGGTCGCGCGCCCGGCCCCGAGGTGCACGACGGCGAGGTAGCCAAGATAGACGCTGATGCCGCCGAGCAGGCCGCGGTCGATGAGTTTCCCTTCGGTGAGGAGCTGGCGCGGCCGGAATTCGCGGCGGTAGAGGAAAAGGATGAGCGCGAGCCCGACGGCGAAGCGCGCGGCGGAGATGAGCCAGACGTTGGCGGCGGCCAAGGTGCCGAGCGCGCGCACGAGCAGCACGTTCGTGGTGAAGAACGCGGCCGAGGCGAGCATGAGCAGGACGGCGCGACGGTGGGCGGACATGACGAAGGAAACAGAACGCCGCGCTCGAGGGCGCGGCGGCAAGGATGGAATGGCTAATTATGTAGGGCGGGGTCTCCCGACCCCGCCGCGAACGTGATTGCGCGTGCGAACCACGGCGGGGTCGGGAGACCCCGCCCTACAATTTAAGGAAAGAAAAAAGCCGCGCTGGGCGCGGCTTGAGGAACGGCCCGCGGGGACGCGGGCCCTCCACGTGCCTTACAGCGCGTGGATCGCGGCCTTGTTCACGGCGAGGCCGGCTTCTTTGACGGCTTCGCTCATCGTCGGGTGGCCGTGGATCGTGCGGCCGAGGTCCTCGGCGCTGCCGCCGTATTCCATGTGCGTGACGACTTCGCTGATCAATTCGCCGGCGTTGTGGCCGAGGATCTGGCAGCCGAGGATCTTGTCCGTCTTCGCGTCGGCGACGATCTTCACGTAGCCGTCGGTGGCGTCCATCGCGATGGCGCGGCCGTTGGCGGCGAAGTTGAACTTGCCGACGTTGACCGCGAGG
>CAYYVB010000367.1:0-3419 GCA_964475035.1 uncultured Opitutaceae bacterium
CCCAAACGCATCGCCGCCGGCCCCTCCCGAAGCCGGCGGCGGGCAGTCGCTGAAACCTCTATTCAGCGATAAGAGGTGACCGGGAGTATTCCGGAAAGGCGGGCAAATAGTGCGGGGTGGCGGGGTGTCATGGCCGGGGCGAAGGAAAGTCGGGCGCTCATTCTTCACATCGGCGCACGCCCGCGTCCGCTTCACCCGCCTTGGGCAATAGCAGGCGGAATAATGCGCAGAATTATGTCGAGCAGGGCTGCCGAAGCCGGTGGACAATCTTTGCGCAGCGGTTGGGCCTTCCCCATTCGCCTTTGGTCGCAGAAGGAACAACGCTCAGCGCTTTAATGCCAACATCTGCGCAGGCGTCAGGTCCTGCGGACGGATAGAGTGTTGGGGGTGACAACATAAAGCCTCTCTCGTCCTTTCCGGCGTGGCGTTACACCGCATTCTACGTTGCCGCCGCTGCCGCTTGGATTGTTGGCACGGACACCCTTGTCGCGGCTTTCGCGCCCTCGTGGGAACATCATCGGTTGCTCGATACGGCCAAAGGCTTCGGCTTCATCGCCGTCACCGCCACCTTGCTGCTCGGTCTGATGCGCCGGCTGGAACGCACGGATCGGAAGCTCCGGGAGGAAGAAGAGCGGTGGCGCTTGGCCCTGGATGCCTCCGGTGACGGGGTGTGGGATTGGCGGGCTCGGACCAACCAAGTCTATTATTCGCCCCGGCTCGCCGCGATGCTGGGCTATCAAACCGCTGAATTCGGGTCGGACAGCAATGCCTGGTCGGAACGCGTGCATCCCGACGACGCCGCCGGGGCGATGGAGGCGATCGAGCGACACCTCCGGGGCGAGACGGCAGTCTATCAGCATGAACACCGGCTGCGCTCCAAGAATGGCAGCTACCGGTGGATCTTGGATTGCGGAGTCGTGATCGAGCGCGACGAGAATGGGCGGCCGTTGCGCATGGTCGGCACGCATTCGGACATCACCTCCCGCAAAGACGATGAGGCCCGCCGGATCGAGTTGCTCGATCGCTTGGAGCGCATCGCGCAGCATGTCCCGGGTGTCATTTATCAGTATCGACTCCGCGCGGATGGCACCTCGCATTTCCCCTATGCGAGTGACGGCATCCGACAGGTCTTCGCAGTTGAGCCCTCTGCCGTCGCCGAGGATGCGACGCCGGTCTTTCGTGTCATTCACCCGGATGATCTCGAGAGGGTATGGGACAAGATCAAGGAATCCGCCCGCTCGCTGAGCGTGTGGAGCGAAACCTGCCGAGTTATCCTGCCCTCGCGCGTCGAGCGCTGGGTGGAGGGGCACGGTGCACCCCAGCGGCTGGCGGATGGCAGCACGCTCTGGCACAGTTATATTCGCGACGTAACGACCGAGCGGCAGGTGAGTCTGCAGGCGCAGGAGAATCTCGAGAAGTTCGCCGCCATCTTCCGCAGCGTGAACGACGCGATCTTCACCGCGGACGAGAACTACGTCATCACCGACGTCAACGAGCGCGGGCTCGAACTCTTCCGCGCCGCGCGCGAGCAGATCGTGGGGCAGCGCATCGTGGACTTTTTCCCGGCGCGACAGCCGGACGGCAGCTCTTCTCTCATCCGCGCCCGCGAGATCCTCACCCGCCTGTGGCACGAACGTTTTCCGCCGTTCGAGTGGACTCATCGCCGGCCGGACGGGTCGCTGTTCCTGTCCGAGAGCACGATCAGTTCGGTCAGCCTGCACGGCCGGCGATCCATCATCGTCGTGGTGCGCGACTTGACCGAACGCCTCAAGACCACGGAGCAACTCCGGCTCCTGCAGGCTGCGCTGCAAGCCGCCCCCATGGGTTTGGTCATCACCGACGCCACGGGCCGCATCGAATGGGTCAATCCCGCGTTCACCCGCTTCACCGGCTATGATCAGTCCGAGGTCATCGGCGGCAACCCGCGCTTGCTGCGCTCGGGCGCGCATTCCCCCGGCTTCTATCGCGAGCTCTGGGTCACAATCAGCCGCGGTGAAGTGTGGTCCGGCGAGATCGAGAACCGCCGGCGCGACGGCACGCATTACCACGAGCACATGACGATCGCGCCCGTGCGGGCGCCCGACGGGGTCATCACGCACTACGTCGCGATCAAGGAGGACATCAGCACCAAGCGCGAACTCGAGATGCAGCTCGCCCGCGCCCAGCGGCTGGAGAGCGTGGGCATGCTCGCCAGCGGCATCGCGCACGACCTCAACAACGTCCTCACCCCCATCCTGCTCTCGACGGAGCTGCTCAAGACCACCGAGACGCACCCGCAGGCAGTCGCACGCCTCGACCTCGTCGCGCAGGCCGCCCAGCGCGGCGCCAAGATTGTGAAGCAGGTGCTCACCTTCGCGCGCGGCGTGGAAGGCGAGCGCACGGCCGTGCAGCCGCGCTATCTGGTGAAAGAAATGGCGCAGCTCGCCAGCGAGACTTTCCCGCGCGAGATCGAGGTGCGCGTCGAATGCGGCGAGGAATTGCCCACCGTCATCGGCGACATCACGCAACTGCACCAGGTCTTGCTCAACCTCGCGGTCAACGCGCGCGACGCGATGCCGCGCGGCGGCCGCCTCGGTTTCTCGGCGCGCGTCGTCAGCGTGGACGAGGCCCGCGCGCGCCGCACCGCCCCGCTGGTCCCCGGCAACTACGTCGAGTTGGCGGTGTCCGACAGCGGCACGGGTATCACGGAGGAGGTGATGAATCACCTCTTCGAGCCGTTTTTCACCACCAAGCCGCGCGGCAAGGGCACGGGCCTCGGACTTTCCACCGTCTATGGCATCGTGCGCAGCCACGGCGGCGCGGTGGAGATCGAGACCAAGGTGGGATGGGGGACGACATTCCGCGTCCTGATTCCGGTCCCGGCGCACCCGCTCAACGGCAGCTCGGAGCCGCCGCCGCCGCCCACGGTGCGTGGCGAAGGCAGGCTGGTGCTCGTGGTCGATGATGAGGAACCGATCCGCATCGTCGCCGAGCAGATGCTGAGGCGGCACGGCTTCAAGGTGGTCGTCGCGTCCGACGGGTTGGAAGGGTTGCAGCTGTTCCGGTTGCGCCCTGCCGACTATCATCTGGCCATCGTGGATATGATGATGCCGCGCATGAACGGTGCGGCGCTGATGCGCGAGTTGCGGAAGCTCTCGCCCGCTCTGCCGATGATCTCCTCCTCCGGCCTGATGCCCTTGATGGAAGACGAGCGCGGGCCGCTCAACCTGGCCGAGCTCGGCGTGTCCGCCGTCCTGCCGAAGCCCTACGAAGAAAGGGAGCTGATGGCGGCGTTGTGCGAGGCGCTGGCCGGTGCAACGTCCTCGGGGGAGCGCGAAAAAAAGAAGGTTTGATTTCACCCGGGGCGTTCGTAACCGTCGCCGCCCGTTTTGGACGCTTAGCTCAGTTGGTTAGAGCACGTGCTTCACACGCACGGGGTC
>CAYYVB010000368.1:0-3409 GCA_964475035.1 uncultured Opitutaceae bacterium
GGATGCCGCAGAGGCCGAAGCCGCCGGCGGCGATCGTCATGTTGTCGTGGAGGAGCCCGGCCAGCGCGGCCTCGGCGGAGGAGTAGACTTTGCTCATGGGAAAGTTGGCGTTAAAACTGCGCGAGCTCTTCCAAAATAATTTGCCAATCGTCTTCTGGAACGTGCGAAGGCGTGAAATTACAAGCCCCGCCAATATAAAATACGTCGGTGATGCTGTTCCTGTTCTGCATGCAATCCAAAAGCTTTTTAATATCTTTCGTTCCTAAGCGAAATTTTGGAGATCCTAGTGGTTCTATTCCAAATGGCATCGCCCATGGCTCGGGCCAAATCATCGCCTCCATTCGCCATTCAACTTCTGTCCGGATTTTAAATGGCATCGTGAAAAACTCACCGGCTGAGCAGTAGAGTAGGCCCAAGCCGTTAATTGGAAAATTCAGTGATTTGGTCTTCCGCGTCTCCATTTGAGCGGCAGAGCAGTCAGAAACCGCCCACGTTTTAGCCCCAAACCCCGCCCAGAGGTTTGTCTGATTCTTGCAACTGAAACAGTAAACTTCGGGCATGAAATAGCCTTTAGACCAGCTCGACGCAGGCGGCGAGGCCTTCGCCGCCGCCGATGCAGATGGCGGCGACGCCGCGCTTCAGGCCGCGCTGCTGGAGCGCGGCGATGAGCGTGACGAGGATGCGCGCGCCGCTGGCGCCGATGGGGTGGCCGAGCGCAATCGCGCCGCCGTGCACGTTGACCTTGTCGTGCGCGACGCCGAGTTCGTGCATAAACGCCATCGGCACGACGGCGAACGCCTCGTTCACTTCCCAGAGGTCGACGTCGGACGCCTTCCAGCCGGCGGCGGCGAGGGCGTTCTGCGTGGCCTGCACGGGCGCGGTGGTGAACCACACCGGGTCCTGCGCGTGGCCGCCGAAGGCGACGAGCTTGGCGATGGGCTTGAGGCCCTTCGCGGCGGCGTGCGCGGCGGTGGTGATGACGAGCGCCGCGGCGCCGTCGTTGATCGAGGACGCGTTGGCGGGCGTGATCGTGCCGTCCTTCTGGAAGGCGGGTTTCAGCTGCGGGATCTTGTCGTATTTCACCTTCGCCGGACCCTCGTCGTGCTCGACCTTGGTGACGTTGCCCTTGGCGTCGGCGATCTCGACCGGCGTGATCTCGGCGGCGAGCTGGCCGCCCTTCTGCGCGGCGTTGGCGCGCTGGAACGACGCGATGGCGAACGCGTCCTGCTGCTCGCGCGTGAAATTGTATTTCGCGGCGCACTTCTCGCCGCAGTTGCCCATGTGGACGTTGTTGTAGGGGTCCCAGAGGCCGTCGGTGATCATCGAGTCGATGATCTGGCCGTGGCCCATGCGGTAGCCGTCGCGCGCCTTCGGGAGGAGGTAGGGCGACTGCGACATGTTCTCCATGCCGCCGGCGACGAAGAGCGTGCCCATGCCGGCGTGGAGCGAGTGCGCGGCCTGCATCACGGCCTGCAGGCCGGAGCCGCAGACCTTGTGGATCGTGACGGCGCGCGCGGACTGCGGGAGCCCGGCGTGGATGGCGGCCTGGCGCGCGGGCGCCTGGCCCTGGCCGGCCTGGAGGACGTTGCCCATCAGGACGTCGGTGACATCGGCCGGGGCGACGCCGGCGCGGGCGAGCGCGCCCTTGATGGCGGCGGCGCCGAGCTTCGCGGCGGGGACGGAGGCGAGGCCGCCCTGGAAGGCGGCGATCGGGGTGCGCGTGGCGGACAGGATGACGAGGTCTTGCATGAGCGAAACGGGGAAGATTTTGGTCACCACGAAACACACGAAAGACCCGAAAGAAAAGCGCGGGCGCGGCGCGCGGGCGTGTATTTCACGGTTTAATAATGCACCGAGAGTGACTGAACGCAGGCGGAGCAGTAGCGCAGGCGTCTCGCCTGCAACCATGAAGCAGGCGGGACGCCTGCGCTACCGCAGCGCGGAGCCGCCGGCGGGGCGGGTGATCGTGAAGAGCTCGCCGGTGCGCATGTAGAAATCGCCCGAGAGGCGCGCGATGAGGTCGAGCTTCACGGGGTCGATGGCCTTGCCGTCGGCGTTGAGCACGGACTCGGCGACGTGCATCGCCACGATGCGGCCTAAGACGACGTTGCCCGCACCGACGCCGCTGCCGATGGTGACGATGCGGTCGAGCGTGCACTCGAAGGCGACGGGCGAGGCCGCGGCGCGCGGCGGGCGGACCTTCGCGGCGGGCGCGGTGGCGACGTTGGCGTGCTCGAACTCGCTCACGCCGTGCGGCAGCGGCGCGGCCGTGGCGTTCATCGGCTCGGCGAGCGCGTAGGGCACGAGGTTCACGACGAACTCCGGCACGGCCTCGATGTTGCGCAGCGTGTCCTTCTTGCCGCCGTCGCGGTTGTTGGTCGGCACGAACATCAGCGTGGGCGGATTCGAGCACACGGCCTGGAAGAAGGAGAACGGCGCGAGGTTCGGCCGGCCGTCGGCAGAGACGGTCGACACCCACGCGATCGGGCGCGGCACGACGGCCTGCGTGAGCCACGCGTAGCCTTCGCGCGGGGCGAGTTTTTCGAAATCCAGCAGCATAGGAGCCAGAATTCAGAATCCAGTATCCAGAATCAGGCGAGCGCGCTTTTCCTTCTGGATTCTGGATTCTTCGGATTCTGGATTCTTCGGAGCGATCAACCCAGCCAGCTCAGCGGGTAGTTCGGGTCGTCCAGCGCGAGGGCCTGCTCGGTGAGTTCGAGCGGGAAAGCGGTGTCGAACATGACGGCGAGCTCTTCGGTGCGTTTGTGCTCGAAGCTCTTCAGCGTGGTGCCCGGGTGCGGACCGTGCGGAATGCCCTGCGGGTGCAGCGTGAACGAGCCGGGCTCGACGCCCTTGCGCGAACCGAACTGGCCGCGGACGTAGAACAGCACCTCGTCGGCCTCGAGGTTGTCGTGCGCCCACGGAACCTTGATGGCCTCGGGGTGCAGATCGAGGTAGCGCGGCGCGAAGGTGCAGATGACGTAGCCCTTGATCTCGAAAGTCTGGTGGATCGGCGGCGGCAGATGAAACGTGCCCGTGATCGGCTCAAAATCGTTCGCGTTGAACGTGAACGGATAGAGGTAACCGTCCCAACCCACGACGTCGAACGGGTGTGCGCCCATGATGTTGCGGGTGAAACGCGAGCCGCGGTCCTTCACGAGGATCGCGTAGTCGCCGTCTTTGTCCTCGGCGATGATCTCGGTCGGGCCGTGGAAATCGCGTTCGCTGTAAGGCGAGCCGAGGCGGATCTGGCCCTCGGGGTGCAGGTAGCGCGCGGGCAGGCGCACGGGATGCGTCGACTCGAGGATCAGGTAGTCTTCCTTCGCGATGTCGTCCGGCACGAGACGGTATATCGTGCCGCGCGGGATGACGATGTAGTCGTCCTGCTTGTAGCGCAGGCGGCCGAAAT
>CAYYVB010000369.1:0-3393 GCA_964475035.1 uncultured Opitutaceae bacterium
GCCCTACGGCATGATCCTGCACTGCGGCCCCACGGGCTCCGGCAAGTCGATGACCCTCTACGCCGCCCTCGCCGAGATCAACACGCCCGACGTCAACATCCAGACCGCCGAGGATCCGATCGAATACACGCTCCCCGGCCTGAACCAGATGCAGATGAACAAGCAGATCGGCCTCGATTTCCAACGGGCCCTCCGCTGCTACCTGCGCATGGACCCCGACATCATCCTTGTCGGTGAAATCCGCGACAAGGAGACCGCCGGCATCGCTGTCGAAGCAGCGCTCACCGGTCACTTGCTCGTCTCCACGCTCCACACCAACGACGCGCCCTCCACCGTCGCGCGTATGGGCGAGATGGGCATCGAGCCCTTCAACATCTCCGCCTCCCTCGTCTGCGTCTGCGCCCAACGCCTGCTCCGCCGCGTCTGCAAGAACTGCAAAGTCAAATACGTCCCCGAGGGCCGCGAAGCCGAGATCATCATGAAGGCGCTCTCCCTCACCGCGCCCCCCGAGATCTACAAGACCGCCCCCGGCGGCTGCCACATCTGCGGCGGCACGGGTTACAAGGGCCGCGTCGGCATCCACGAACTGATGGTGAACAACGAGGAGATCGTCGAAGCCATCAACGCCGAGGTCGAAGTCGCCGACCTCAAGCGCGTCTGTATGCGCACCGGCATGAAGACGATGCACCAGGACTCGATGCTCAAGGTGAAGATGGGCCTCACGACGATGGAAGAAGCCATCTCGAACGTCCCGCCCGACATGATCTCCGACGACGGCGAAGAGACCCCAAAGAAGAAAAAAGAAGCCCACGCCGCCCACTGAGCCCGGCCTGAATCTTTCTCTTTCCTCTTTCCCTAAATCTTTCTCCCAGCAAGCGCGGCCCACCAGCCGCGCTTTTTTCATGCCTCGCGGCCGACGCTGCTTGGCCCCTAGTCGGGGATTTCCTGACCTTGTCGGAACAGAGCGCGGTTGCCAGCGACGTGCAAAGCGGGATCATTGCTCCGCCCTAGGGCTTCATCTCGCCTCTAATGAGCCACGCCTCCTTCCGTTCAGCCCGTGCCGCAGGTTGTTTCCTTTTGATTTCGTTTTTCGTCCTCTTCGGGCCTCATGCCTCCAGCGCGGCGGATTCCTCCATTCTGCTGCAGCAACTTCAATCCCTGCGCGCAGGCGAGGTGCTCGACCTCCGCTCCTGGCGTGATGCCCCCCTGCTCCTCTCGAGTGCCGAGCCGATCGTGCTGCAAGGCACCCTCGTCATCGACGGCGCCCTCACGCTCGCCAGCCCGGCTGGCATCACGATCGGTCCCGCCGCGAAGATCATCGCCCGCCAACTCGTCCTCGACGCCCCTCGCGCCCTCGTTCGAGTCGATGGCGTGCTCGACGCGAGCAGCGCCACTGGCCTTGGCGGTGAAATCAGACTCTTCGGCCAGCATATCAAGCTGTCCTCCACTGCGCGCCTGAATGCCGACGGTGCTACTGGCGGTGGACTCATTCTCATCGGCGGCGACTATCGCGGCGCCGATCCCTCTATCACCAATGCCGACCGCACTGGCATCGCCTCGGGTGCGAGTATCACCGCCAACGCTACTGCCTCCGGCCCGGGTGGTCGCATCATCGTGTGGGCCGACGAACTCACGCGCTTCCACGGCGCAATCGCCGCACGGGGCGGCGCGACTTCCGGCGACGGCGGCTTCGTCGAGGTCTCGGGCAAGGGCCATCTCGCTTTCCGCGGCTCCGTCGACCTGCTCGCTCCTGCCGGCCGGACTGGCGATCTCCTGCTCGACCCTGACGCCATCATCATCGCCGCCTCCGGTCCTGACCTCAACGGCGACGGTGCGACTGGCGACAACATCGTCGGCAACATCTCGGCCTCTGCCTATCCCGGCGCCGTCAGCATCATCACAGCCGCCGAGGTCGCCAATCTCCTCTCGAGCACCAATCTCGCGCTCGCCGCCACCGACAATATCACCGTCAACTCGGCGATATCGTGGTCCACGACACGCACGCTCACGCTGACCACGACGGCCTCGAATTCCAGCATCGCGATCAACGCCCCCCTCACGAATTCCGGTGTCGGGGCCATCACCCTCACCTCCGGCGGGTCGATCGCGACCCAGGCCAGCATCACGACGGCCGGCATCGTGACCTTCGAAGCCAGGACCCAGACCTACCACGAGGGCGGCATCGTCTCCGCCCCCAACATCTACCTTCTCGGTAGCGCCAACGTTGGCACCGCATCGGCCCCGCTCTCCACCAGCACCAATTTTCTCATCCTCGCGAAAAACGCGGGCGACTCATTCGTCCGCGATACCGACCAGATTTATCTCCAAGGATCCACCGGCGGTGCACTCAGTGTCGAGAGCCTCGCCGGCGGCATCGAGGACGGCAACGATCCTCTCTCGGTCGGAGGCATCGCTTCTTTCTCCACAGCGATGAGCAACCCGAATGCGGACGTCATCTTCTTCGATAGCGGAAACCGCTTCTGCGACTTCGTGCACATTCGCGCCGGCGGACGCATCGACTTGTCGGCCACCGGCCCTCTCGCCCTCGGCCGCGTGCAGGCGGGCGGCTCGGTCCGCGTGAACTTCGGCGATTACAGAATTGGCATCTGGGAAGGCAAGACCCTGGACCTCACCGCCGCCTCACTCACGGGCTCGTCGATCGAACTGCGCGGCGGCACCGGCGGCCCCGACAAGATCATCGGCCTCGCCGGCCCGCTGACGTGGACCAGCGCGGACGCCGGCACCAACGGCACCGTGACCTGGACCTGGGTCGAGCAGATCGACAACACCAACCTCGTCGGCAACGCCGGCTTCGAAACCCAAGCGAGCGTGAACGGCAATCCGCCCGGCGTCGCCAGCCAGTGGTTCGCCGACGCCAACGAGATCGTCACCGCCCAGAACGGCATCACGCCCTCCGAAGGCTCGCGCATGTTGCGCTTCGTCCACACCACCCCCGACAACGCCGCGGCCGGCAACTCCTCCGACACGATGCAGATCATCGACGTCTCCTCCGCTGCCGCGTCGATCGCCACCGGCAAGGCCTACGCCGCCCTCTCCACTCGGGTGAACCGCGTCGCGGGCAACAGCCTGACTGACACCCAATTTTCGCTCTCGATCCGCGCCTACGGCGGCTCGCTGGCTTCCTACGCCTTCGCCCTCGCCCCGCTCGCGGTGAAAAGCGTCACGTTCCTCAGCGACTCCGATCCCGCGACCTGGCAGACGATCGGCGCCGCCCTCACGCAGCTCCAGCAGGAGAACGACGGCGTCGTCCGCCCCTCGTCACCCGAGACGAGCTCCTTGATGTCGGTCTCGCCGTCGGCCTCGAGCCGGAGCTGCGCGCGCGGGCCCTCGCACGAGAGGAGCTCGATCGACCGGACGCGCCGCTTCCGGACC
>CAYYVB010000370.1:0-3388 GCA_964475035.1 uncultured Opitutaceae bacterium
CTCCAGCACCGTTCACCCGCGCCGTCTCGCCATCTCCCTTTTCAGCCTGGTCCTCCTCGCCACTGCCTGCTCCGCCGCCACCCCGCCGGCCGGATCGATCACGCTCGAAAAGCGCACTGTCGCCGCACCCGACGGGACGCCGATCGACTACGAGCTCGGCACGCTCCACGTCCCGGAAAACCGCGCCGATCCGCAGAGCCGGGTCATCGGGGTTGGTTTCGCTCGCTTCCGCGCCACGCAACCGACGGGCGCGCCGCCGACGTTTCACCTGCCCGGCGGTCCCGGCGGCTCCTACGTGCGCGGCCTGAATCTCACGCACACCGATCCGGCGAAACGCGTCCTCAACGAAAGGCAGGCCCACGATCTCGCGCTCTACCGCGCCGCCGGTGATGTCGTCTACGTCGACCAGCGTGGCGCGACCGATCTCGGCGACCGGCTCACTTACCGTTACGAGCGCCCCGCCGCCCCGCTCGACCAGCCCGGCAGCATGGCGCGTGAGACGGCCGAGGACCTCGCGGCGGCGAAAGCCGCCGTCGCCGACGCGCGCAGCCGCGGCATCGACCTCGCCGGCTATACCATCGTGGAATGCGCCGACGACGTGAACGACCTGCGTGCCGCGCTCGGCTACCCGCGCGTGACGCTCATCGGCCAGAGTTATGGTTCGCAATGGAGCTTCACGACGATGCGCCGTCATCCCTCGATCGTCGCCCGCGCCGTGCTCTCCGGCGTCGAACCGATCGATTGCGGCTACGACATGCCCTCGCACATCTACGCGGCGATGCTGCGCTCCTGGTGGGCCGCGGAAAAGACGCCGGAACTTCGACCCTACCTCCCGCCCGGCGGCATCGCCGGGGCCGTGCGCGCCATCGTCCGCCGTCTCGAAGCGGCACCGTTGCGCGTGCCGATCAAGGATCCCAAGTCCGGCGAGGAATCCGTCGTCGTGCTCGGTCGCGACGATTTCCGCCCGGGCGAACCGCACGCGATTCTCGCGATCTACCACGGCCACTACGAGGCCTGGGCGCAAAACGTCGCCCGCCAGCGCCGCGCCCGCACCGCCACCATCGAACTCATCGGCCCCGTGATCGACACCGGCCTTGCCGCCACACCGCTCCGCCGCCATCTGCTCCGCAACGACGCCGCCATCGCCGTCCTTGGCGAATGGAATTTCGACGACTACATGGCCGCGGAGGAGATCTGGCCCAGCCCCGACATCGGCGACGACCTTCGCACCGAGCGGCCGTGCGACATCCCCGTCCTCTTCGTCCACGGCGATTGGGACACCTCCACGCCGGTGGAGAACCTACTGCACGTCCTGCCCTTCTTCACCCGCAGCCGCACGCTGCTCGTGCACCAGGGTCTGCACAGCGCCTTCGCGCAGGTGCGCGCCACGCTGCCCGACGCCACCGCGGCAATCATGGATTTTGTGCGCCACGGCGACACGACCAACCTGCCCGTGCAAGTGACCGTGCCCGCCCGCGCGCCGGCGTTGCCGGAATTTTCCCCGCCCGCTCCCGCCAACTGATCCCGCCCATGCGACCGCCGCTCCCCTTCATCCTGGCCGCCGCAGTCGTCGTCGCGACGGCCGGCGCCCGCGAATTCGACCTCCTGATCCGCGACGCCCTGATCGTCGACGGCACCGGCGCCGCCGCCTATCGCGGCGATCTCGGCGTCAACGGCGACACCATCGCCGCCGTCGGCCGGTTGCCCGCTGCGACCGCGAAGACGGTCATCGACGCGCGCGGCCGCGTGCTCGCACCGGGCTTCATCGACCTGCACGCGCATCTCGAAGAGAAGGACGGCCTCGACTCCGCGGACCCACGCCGCCGCGCCGCGCAGAATTACGTCGCGCAGGGCATCACCACCGCACTCATCAATCAGGACGGCAGCCAGCCCGCGTCGTTGACCGAGCAGCGCCGGCGCTACACCGCGACCGGCATCGGCGTGAACGTCGCCCTCGCCAACGGCCACGACACGCTGCGCCGCCGCGTGTTGGGCGAGGACCTGCGCCGCGCCGCCAACGCCGCCGAGCGCGCCGCGATGCGGGAGCTGCTGCGGCACTCGCTCGCGCACGAAGGCTCGTTCGGCCTGTCGCTCGGGCTCGAGTATTTCAGCGCGCTCCATGCGGACACCGACGAGATCCTCGCCCTCGCCCACGAGTTGCCGGCCTTCAACGGCATCTTCATCGCGCATCTCCGCAGCCAGGGCGCCGCGCCGATGTGGTATAAACCGAGCCTGCACGGCGCGAATCCGCCGCCCAACCTCCGCGACGCGCTCGCCGAGGCGATCCAGGTCGGCGAACAGACCGGCGTGCTCGTCGTCGCCACGCACATCAAGGGCTGGGGTCCGGGCTACCGCGGCAAATCCGCGGAGACGATCGCCACGATCGACGCGGCCCGCGCGCGCGGCGTGCGGATCTTCGCCGACATCTATCCTTACGACAGCGCCGGCAGCGACGGGGATTTCGTGGCCTTGCCGCCGTGGGCCATCACACCGCCGGAAGGCGAGCAGCGGGCGCGTGGTCCGCGCGATCACCGGCCCGCGTTGCAGGCGATCCTCGCCGACGCCGCGAAGATGGAAAACCTCCGTCGTGACGTGGAGCATCAGGTCGCGCTCAAGGGCGGAGCGGAAAACGTCCACGTTCTCGATTATCCCGACCGGAGTTACGTCGGACGCACGCTCGCGCAATTGATGGCGACGCGCGGACTCGACCTGCCGGCGCTCGTGATCGCGCTGCAACTCGAGGGCGACCCGCACAAGCCCGGCGGAGTGAAGCTGCGCGCGATCAGCATGGAGCAGCGCGACGTGGATAATTTTGTCCTCCAACCTTGGTGCGCCGGCTCGACCGACGGCTGGATCGTGTTGCCCGAGGAAGCCGTCGGCGTGCGGAAATATCTCAACACGAACCGCCGCTGCTTCGGCAGCTACGTGTGGCGCTTGATCAACTACACGCGCGACCGCCCGTTGCAGAGCCTCGAGGAATCGGTCCGCAAATGCACGACGCTCCCTGCGGAGTTGCTGAACCTCCGCGACCGCGGCCGTCTCGCCGCCGGCCTGAAGGCCGACCTCGTCCTGCTCGACATACCGGCGCTGCGCGACAACACGACCATCACCGAACCGAACGAATACCCCGACGGCGTCGACTACGTCTTCGTGAACGGCACCGCCGTCGTCAGCGAAGGCCAGCGCACGCTCGCCCTCCCCGGCCGCGTGCTCACGCCCGCCGGCGCGCAATTAAGCGGAGCGACAGACAATCCGTAAGCGCAAGCGGCCAGAACACGCCGCCGACAACGTGGTGTGAGCCAGAGGCTCACGCTGCATTTCGCCGCGTCAGCGCTGCTGGCGCTTCACCATCTCGGCGATCCAGATCGGGGCGAAGGGGGACGTGCAA
>CAYYVB010000371.1:0-1979 GCA_964475035.1 uncultured Opitutaceae bacterium
GCATGTTGCCCCACGCCTGCGCGATCGCCTCGGCCATGCGGATCGACGGGCCCGTGACTTCGGTCCCGCCGCGCGAGTAGGAGTAGAGGCCGGCCTCGGCCAACGACGGCCGGGCGCAGGAGTTGAGGATCCGGTCCATCGCCGCGACCTGATCGCGCGGGAACTTCTGCGCGATCGTCATGGCTGCCTGGATCTCGGCGAACTCGCGCTGCACGGCCGCTTCGCTAATCGCGTTGCTTGCGACCTCTGCGGCCCGCGCGGGAGTCTGAAAGGGATTGACGACAGGTTCGTGGTTATCGTTTTGCATGGCGCTCATGCGGCCTCCGGGCCCGGCAGCCAGCGCAGAAACTCCGGCAGCGGGTTCGAGTCGCTGTGATACCTCGGACACGGGTGAATCAGCAGCCGGCCGTCCGACAGATTCGTCAGCGCCAGGCCTTCGCGTGCCAGCGCCCGTGCCAGCCGAACCGCCTGCACGTCGGGGTGAATCGCCGCCGGCTGGTACTCGTCGCGGTGCACGTGCGGGAAGCGGGTGACGGTGCTCATGCGTTCCTCCAGGCGTGGTATTTGCCGATCGCCGCGGCGACGACGTCGTGCTCGTGGCTGGTGAGTCGGCCGTAGCGGTGGACGTAGATCAGGACGCTCGCCAGGTCGTGCAGGAGCCGATCGGCCGAGGTCGCGGCCGTCGGGTCGGGCAGCGGCTGAATCGGCGCCTGCGCCTTCTCCGGCGGCGTCGCGTCGATCGTCTTGGCGTAGCGCTTGGCGTCGAACGAAAGCTCGTCGACGAACCTGCCGGGCGCGCATTCGTCGAAGGTCATGACCGCACCTCGAGCGACAGCAGGCCGAGGGCGGCGCCTAGCGCGCCGAGCGCCGTGGCCAGGCAGGCGAGGGTGATGGCGGTCATGCTATCCGCCTCATCTCGCGGTCCATCTTCAACGCCGGCGCACGACGCGCACGCTCGTCGTCGATGTACGGCTGAAGCTCGAGACGCATCTCGCCGAGGGCGTAGTCGATCAGGATCCGGCGCAGGACGTCTCGCAGCTCGACGGCATCATCGAGCGTAAAGGCGCCGAGCGTCCGCAGCGCCAGCACCTTGAGCCGCTCGAGGTCGGCGTGCTCGGCATGGTCCAGCGCGTCGCCAAGGAAGTAGTGCGCGTCGGCACACGCCTTCGACACACGCTCCGGCGGCGTCCATGCGCGGTGCCACTCGAGCGCCTGGTCGGCGTCGAGGTGGTCGAAATCGTCGGCCTTCGTGCCGTCGGCGCTGAGGACGAGGTCCTCTGCATGGTCGCGGAGCTGGTCAGCTCGGCGGGTAGGGGCGGTGGTGAGCATCCTGGCCTCCTCGGTCGAAAGCGACCGTGGAGGGGACAATAGCGCAGCTATTCGAGTGAGTCAATAGCCGCGCTATTACTCGCTCTCGGCCATCAGCGCACCGCTGTTCCCAGCGGCGCCAGTCCGAACGACGTCTAGACGTCTAGCTGTGGTGCCACCACTTCTGAGCGCTGACCACGATGTACAGCACCAGACCCGCGAGCAGCATGATGCCGCCGACCGCGCGCATCCCGTCACCAGCCGAGTCGGAGCCGGCGCTCATCATCACGACGACACCAACGACGATAAAACCCACAGATGCCAGCCGTTTCTTCTTCAGCGCCTTGCTGGTCATCTCCGTGGTCGTCACGCCCTGGCCGACGGCCCGAGCGGCCGTGGCGTTGGCGATCGGCGCAGCGCACTTCGGGCACGCGGCCGCGAGCGACGAAACCTCAGTGCTGCATTCCGGGCATCGAATCATGGCCATCGTCGTACTCTCCCTGTTGTCAATCCGACTGCGATCGCTCGAGCTCATGCTCTGCGCGGGTCTTCTTTTCGAGATCCTTCATGAAGGCGTGCAGCTTCGGATCCTGCGCGCCCGCCAGCGTTTCGATGAGCATGCGGATCGCGAAGCGGGTTTCCCGCGGCAGACTCATGTACGACTGTAGCAG
>CAYYVB010000371.1:1989-3374 GCA_964475035.1 uncultured Opitutaceae bacterium
CAGCGCGCGATGGCGCGACTCGATCGTCGGCTGCTGGTAGGCGGCCATCGCAGGCTCGCGAACTACCCCAGATGATGGCTCGATGTCCGGCGCGCGCGAGCTGCTCCGCCAGCCGCGGTGAGAAGTCGGCCACCTTGCAGCCTATCCCTTCGGCGAAGGCTATCGCCGCTCGAAGGTTCAGCGGTCGGCGAGCGTTGAGGTAGTGGCCGACGTTGCCCTGGGTCCCGAGTCCGTAGCGGTCGGCGAACTCCGCCTGGCTGAGTCGACCGGCCGGCGGCCGCTGGTTGAAGAGCTTCTTGAGCCGCGCCGCGTCTTCGCGCTGCCATGGTTCCAACGCGGACTTGTTCGACTTCGTCGGCACCTGCGCATATTGGAGCATTGCTATTGGCGGCCCAACTAGCGCCGCTGTTGCCTTCTTGTAATAGCGGCGCTATTCTCCGCCGCATGGACCTGAAGACCTACCTCGAAGAGCACGGTGTCACCCAGTCCGAGCTGGCCCGTCGTGTCGGCGTCACGCCCGGCATGGTGTGGCAGTGGATCAACGGCCACCGCCCGGTCGCGGCCGAGAAGGTCATCCCGATCGAGCAGGCGACCGACGGCGTCGTGCAGCGGCACGAGATCCGCCCGGACATCTACCCCCTCGACGACTCGCGCGCCGCCTAGCCGCATGCGACGCACTGTCTCACCGCGCGCGCCATTCGTACCGGCAACTACCGGAGACACGTCATGCGGGTAGTCGCCGGATCCAACCTTACCCTCGAGCTGCAGCCAAGCCTGCTGAACCGCTACTCGTCCCTGCGCGAGTGCGTGCACCACTCGGTCCTCAGCGATCGCCGCGGCCTGAAGGCCGTCGCAGCCGACTGCGACCTGTCGGTGTCGGAGCTGTCGCGCCGCCTGCATCCCGCCGATGGCGACCTGAGAAGCCTCGACGTCAACCTCTTCGTCCAGATCCTCGAATCCACCCGCGACCTTACGCCGCTGCACTGGCTGATGGCGAAGTTCCTGCAGGACGAAAACACCAAGCGCCAGCACGCCGTCGAGCAGCTCGCCCAGATGATGCCGGCGCTCGCGCAGCTGCTCGCTGATGCCGGCGCCACTGGCAGGGGAGGGCGGAAGTGAGCGCAGCGCAGTTCGACCTCTTCTCGCCTCCGTCGCCGCGACGTCGCGCCGCACGCGCCAGGCGCTCCGATCCATCCACCTCCCACGCCGCAGCCGACCACATCGGCCGCTCGGGCCTCGCCGCACACCAGGCCGCCCAGACGCTTGCGGCCGTGCGCAGTCATCCAGGCAAGACGTCTGAGGAGCTGGCTGTCTGGACCGGCCAGGACCGCTACGCGCTGGCCCGGCGCCTGCCCGAGCTTGAGCGCGACGGCAAGGTACGGAAG
>CAYYVB010000372.1:0-3355 GCA_964475035.1 uncultured Opitutaceae bacterium
AGCTCGGCGGCAGCGGCACGGTGGTGGTGAAATAAAAAGCGGCGCCCGGCCGAAGCCGGACGCCGCCGCCCAAACTGTTCCGCCCTCAGGCGGCAAGCCGGCCGACTTGCGTCGCGGTATGACGGATACCGAGAGCTGCCGGAAGGCGGATCGGACGGGCAAGGGGAAGCGCGCGGGGCTCGCGGCTGTAAACCTCGACGATCCAAGCGGCGAGACCGGTGGCGAAGAGGACGGAGGAAAATTCAGCGGCGTCGAAGGCACGACCGCTCGCGGAGGAAACGAGACCCCAGAGGGTCGCGGCGAGGAGGGAGATCAGAGCGGTTTTCATAGTCATGGTTGGTTGATGCCATGAATACCCGGCCGCACCGGGAAAGTTGCAGAAAGCGGCAACTCGCTGCGCGACAGGCCACAGCGCCCGAACGAACGGTCGCGCGGCGGGATGGACGGGCGAGAGGGCGTGCGCGACGCAGCGTAACTTCGTGAAAAACTCTGTTCGTTTGATCGCCCCAATGATTCGCGGAGATTCCATCTGCGCGCGGGTCACCTAACTTGGCGCGAAGTCTTTTACTCCTTCCAGAGGGGCTGATCCTTCCAACCGACTGCAAAGCCCATTGGAGCAAGCGGCTGTTCCGGAAATTCGGCAAACAACGCTCTCACGCGCTGAGACCACCCATTGTTGGGCGAAAGGTGATTCATCCATACGCGGCACAGCGTCAGAATCACCGCCATTCGATTATTCGGCAGGCGAGGCGTGTGCCATTCTGGAAACTTGCCGGGCTGCGGAATGAGCACCGGCGTCCCAAGTTCCCAATTATAGAGCCGCAAGTGATGCGCGCACCGATTCCGCACGGTATTCAGCGCAAGCAGCCACGACATCGCAACGCGGTCGGGCTGTCCGATTTCGGCGGCCACCTGTTTCTTGATATCGTCGTTCACTCCCCGGAAGAAGGTCAGCGTGGCACCAAAATCCATCAGCTCCACAAGCGCCCACACCGGCAATCGCCGATGTTCGTCGCCATATTTGGCAAAGAAGTGCGCCACGAATTCTTCGCGACTCTTCAGGCTTCGCTCGACTTGGTCATCCAGTTTGCGTTGCCAGAGGATGAACTGATCCGGACGAAGGTTCGGAAAGCAGTGATCGTCAGTGTAAGCAAAAGCCCCATGGCGGTGTGAGAAGTGATAAGCCAACTGGGTGCGCACATGAACCTCGATGGCCTCGATCGCGTCCAAAAGCAAAGTGCGGAGCCGCTGATCGAAAACGCAGATTTTCCAGACGCCTTCGAGCGTAGTGCCAGGACGATATCGGTCACTGCCGATTTCACGGAACGGATGCAGATAACCCGAGAGCCGAAAGTAACTGGTGGCTCGCAACCGTCTCACCAGCAGAGTCCGGTCAGCCACCAAACCACGGGCGAGGAGCAGGTCGGCCTGTTCGTCAAAAGATTTGGGCTCTTTGTCGTAACGCATGATGCAGAACGGGGAGGCCCGGCCCCGAATGAAAAACACCCGCCGAAGTAAGCTGCACTCTTCCGCGAAGAAAAGGAGAAGCCCGGCGGGTTTGCTGTTGCGAGGCAATCGACCTACCACACCGAGTCAAGTCAGTGCACAGAAATCAGTCGATCTCTGGCTCCCGGTTGAACAACGACCGAGTGGAAGAGGATGATAAATGGCTCGAACGTATTGGTGACGATTCCGCCGCTCCACCCATCCTAAACGGGAGCGGATGATAAAAAGGCGGGGTCGGAGACCCCGCCCTCCAGTTGAGCAACCGCGATTTTCGCGGATGGACGAGTCGAACTCAGCCGGCGCCGCCGGCGGCGGCGTTCGAGGTGGGCGTGAACTTCGTGACGAAGAGCGCGCGGACGTATTCGCGGTTCATGCGCGCGATGAAGTCGTGCGAGATGAGCTTCGGGCACACGGCGCTGCACTCGTATTGGTTCGTGCAGTTGCCGAAGCCGAGCTCGTCCATCTTCGCGACCATCGCGAGCACGCGCTTCTCGCGCTCGGGCTGGCCCTGCGGGAGGAGCGCGAACTGCGAGACCTTCGCGGCGACGAAGAGCATGGCGCTGGCGTTCTTGCAGGCTGCGACGCAGGCGCCGCAGCCGATGCACGAGGCGGCGTCCATCGCGAGGTCGGCGTCCTCCTTCGGCACGGGGATGCTGTTGGCGTCGGGGGCCGCGCCGGTGCGGACGGAGATGAAGCCGCCGGCCTGCTGGATCTGGTCGAAGGCGGCGCGATCGGTGATGAGGTCCTTCTGAACCGGGAAGGCCTTCGCGCGGAAGGGCTC
The DNA here is from genome assembly GCA_964475035.1 of uncultured Opitutaceae bacterium. Taxonomy (GTDB): domain Bacteria; phylum Verrucomicrobiota; class Verrucomicrobiia; order Opitutales; family Opitutaceae; genus Didemnitutus. Next base: position 2,288 of record CAYYVB010000372.1, read on the forward strand.
GACGACGATCACGTCGCCGTCGCGGAAGCTGCGCATGTAGGTCTGGCAGGTGGCGATGCCCTTGCCGGGACCGTGCGGCTTGCCGTTGATCGTGCACGAGCAGGTGCCGCAGATGCCCTCGCGGCAGTCGTGCGCGAAGGCGATCGGCTCCACGCCCTGGCGGGTGAGGTCGTCGTTCACGACGTCGAGCAGCTCGAGGAACGACATGTCGGGGTTCACGTTCGCCGCCGGGTAGTCGACGAACTTGCCCGGGCTCTTCGCATCGGCCTGGCGCCAGACGCGGAGGGTGACGGAGAAGAGTTTCTTGGAAGTGTTGGCTGCAACCATGACGGAGTCCTCGGGGCTTATTTGTAGGAGCGGACGCTCATCTTGACGGTTTCGTAATTCAGGGGCTCGACGTTGCGGAGCGGGGACTTGCCCTCGCCTTGGTATTCCCAGGCGGCGACGTGGCCGAATTTCTCGTCGTCGCGTTTGCACTCGCCGTCGGGATGCTGGTATTCCTCGCGGAAGTGGCCGCCGCAGCTCTCCTCGCGGGTGAGTGCATCGAGACACATGAGTTCGCCGAGCTCGAGGAAGTCGGCCACGCGGCCGGCGTTCTCGAGGGACTGGTTGAGGGTGGCGGCGGAGCCGGGGACCTTGACGTTCTGCCAGAACTCCTCGCGGAGGGCGGGGATCTCCTTGAGCGCGCGCTCGAGGGATTGCTTGGTGCGGGCCATGCCGCAATCGCGCCACATGATCTGGCCGAGGCGGCGGTGGAAGTGGCTGACGGGCTCCTTGCCGTTGGTGGAAAGGAGGCGCTGGGTCATCGCCGCGACGTTCTCCTCGGCCTGCTTGAACTCGGCGCGGTCGGTCGAGGGTTTGTTGTTCGGCTTCTGGCCGGCGAGGTAGTCGCCGATGGTGTAAGGGATGACGAAGTAACCGTCGGCGAGGCCCTGCATGAGGGCGGAAGCGCCGAGGCGGTTGGCGCCGTGGTCGGAGAAGTTGGCTTCGCCGAGCACGAACAGGCCGGGGATGTTGGACATCAGGTTGTAGTCCACCCAGAGGCCGCCCATGGTGTAGTGCACCGCG
>CAYYVB010000373.1:0-3354 GCA_964475035.1 uncultured Opitutaceae bacterium
CGGCCGCCTGACCGACTCGCTCGGCCGCACCGTCGATTTCCGCAACACGATCATCCTCATGACGACCAACGTCGGCGCGAAGCTGATCCAGAGCCAGACGACGATGGGCTTCGCCGCCGCGGCGAAGTCGGACTTCCACGACCAGGACAAGCTGAAGGAAAAGGTGCTCGAAGAGGCCAAGCGCGTCTTCAAGCCCGAGTTCCTCAACCGCATCAACGACCTCGTGGTCTTCAAGCCCCTCGGCAAGGAGGAGCTCATCAAGATCGTCGACATCGAGGTCGCGAAGGTCGGCAAGCGCCTCGCTGCGCGGAAGATCCTTCTCGAGTTCTCGCCCGAGTCGAAGCTCCTGCTCATCGAGAAGGGCTACGACGAGAAATACGGCGCGCGTCCGCTCCGCCGCGCGGTCGAGCATTTCCTCGAGGACCCGCTCGCTGAGGCCATGCTCCGCGGTGACGTGAAGGAAGGCGAACCGATCGTCGTCATCCGCAATGGCGACAAGCTTGAGTTCCAGCAGAAGACACCCACCGCCGACTCAGGCGTGTCGTCCTGAGCCCAGTCCGAGTCCTCTTCTGCGTTTCGAACAAAAAACCCAGCCCGCCGCGAAAACCGTGGCGGGCTTTTCATTGCCTTAACTGCAGTGCGAGGTCGCTAAACCCCGCCTTAGATACGTATCTCGCTAGCTCTTCGCGTGCGCGCGATGCTCCCCACTTGCCGCGTCTGCTTGCTCTGCTTTGCTCGCGTTCGTGCCGCTCGCGCTCCCAACCTCCGCGCTCCGACTTCGCACTGCGCTCGCGTGCGCAGTGCTCGCCCTCGTCTGGCTCGCGGTTCCGACTCGGCTCTCCGCCCAAGCCGTCGCCATTTCCGCCGAGGAGATCGCGCGTCCGCCGTCCGCCGAGCGACTTGACACGCTCGTCGCTGCGGCCGAGCGCGAAGGGTGGGGGCGTTGGGTGACGCCATTGCGCGACGCGGCCTTCGCGGCTTACGCGCGCGAACCGGCCGCGGCGGCACCTTGGTATTATCTCTACCGCTGGGCGCAGCTCTTTGCCCGGCCGCGCGGACAGGCCGTGCAGGCGTGGATAGACGCCGTCGAAAAGGCGGGCGTTGCGCACCGCAACATGGCCGAACGCTACCAACTGCCGCCGGGATCACTCGCGGGTGAGGTGTCTCCCGCGCTCCAGCGCTGGTTCGTCGGCCGGCCGGAGTTCGCGCAGGAATTCTTCGCGACGCTGACGGAGGTCGATCATCCCACGGAGACGCTCGCCATCCTCGAGCGCCTCCACGCCGCAGCGCCGTCGCAGTTCGCCGACTATGCGTCGCTCGCGCTCGCGCTGGCCGTTGTGTGCGACGTGCCGCCGCCGCCGGACTGGCCGCATGGGCAGGTGAGCACGCAACTGCTGCCGCGCCGCCTGCTCGATCCGGTCGAGGCGTTCAACCACTGGGTCCGCCTCGACCGCGCCAACGTCACCGCCCACCGCTTGCGGCGCCTGCCGGCGGCGGAATTGAAATTCGTCATCGATGCGAGCGCACCGCTGGCCGAACTCATCTGGGCGCAGCGCAACGTCTCGCCGCCGCTCTCGGAGCTGGCCAAGGCCTACGACATGATTCGCTACCGGACCGACCGCGTGGAGAAGAACCAATTCTCCTGGCCGGGCCGGACCTACGCGCTCTCGGCGATCCTGCAAGATGGCGGCATCTGCGTCGACCAAGCCTACTTCGCCGCGAACGCCGGCAAGGCGCGCGGCGTGCCGACGCTGCTCTTCCGCGGCGCGGGGCTCGACGGCCGGCACGCGTGGTTCGGGTTTCTCTCTCCGTCGGGCTGGGTGCTTGATGCGGGACGTTACGCCGAGCAACGCTACGTCGCCGGCCTCGCGCACGATCCGCAGACGTGGCGCAACTTCACCGATCATGAACTGCTCTTCCTCTCGGAGCGCTTCCGGTCCACGCCGCTCTATCAGCTCTCGGCCCTGCACGCGGCATTTGCCGTGGAATTTCTCCGCTCCGGCGACACGCAGTCAGGGCTGCGTGCCGCACGCGAGGCGGTGAACCGCGAGCGTCGCCATCTGCAGGCGTGGCAGGTGTTGCTCGCCGCACAGGAAAAAGCCGGCGAACCCGCCCGCGCACGCGAAGCGACGCTGCGCGAGGCGATGCAGGCATTCCAGAAATACCCCGACCTCGAACGCGCCTTCGCCATGCAGTTGATCGAGAGTCTTCGCACGCGCGGCGAGACGAGTCTGGCCGCAAAGGAGGAGCAACGGCTCGTGCAGAAATACCGCGGTGAACGGGCCGACCTCAGCGTTCTTCAAGCCGGCGAAATGCTCCAGCGCAGTCTCGCCACGGACGATCTCACCGGCCGCATCCGCACTTATCGAACCCTGCTCGACCGACAGGGACGCGGCGCGGGGATCGATTTCTTCGACAAGATCGTGGAGCCTTTCGTCGAGCACCTTCGGCGCGAGGCGCAGTTCCCGGCCGCGCGCGACGCGCTCGACCGCGCCCGACGCACATTGCGGGTGGAGCAGGGTGGGCAACTCGATCAGGAGATGAAGCGTCTGGCCGCGACCTTGCAGGTGAAATCCTGAGGGGGAAACCCACGCTTTTCCCCGGCGGGCGAAGAATTTGTGAACCTTTTCCGGCTTGTGGGAGTCCTACAGCCGGGTTCACTCCCATCTTCCCATGTTTGACGTAATCAAGGGCGCCGGCCTGCTCATTTACCCGCTCGGACTCTGCTCCATCGTCGCGGTCTTCATCATCTGCGAACGCCTCTACGCGCTGCGTCAGGCGGCGATTCTACCGGACGACCTTGTCGACGCCGTCATGCAGGGCAAAGCTTACGCCGGAGGCAAACACTCCGTTCTCGCGCGCGTGCTCGATTATGCCGCGCAACACCGGAACGACCCTGAGGCCGTGAAAGCCTTCGCCCGGCTCGAGATCAACCGCATGGAGCGCGGTATCCCGTATCTCGACGTCATCTACGCCGCCGCGCCGCTCATCGGCCTCACCGGCACCGTGCTCGCGCTGTTGCGCGTGTTCGGCGCCATCTCGCCCGAGACGGGCCTGCCGGATCCGGTCGCGTTCACGAAAGGTGTCGCGCTCGCTCTTTCCGCCACGGTCATCGGTCTCTCGATCGCCATCCCATCGCTGGTCGGCGCCGGGTTTCTCCAGCGCAAGGTGGAGAATTACGCCGCGCGCATCGACGTGCTCCTCGAACGCGTGCTCGGCAGCAACCGCCGCGAGCCCTCGTCCGTGTCCTCGCCGACCACGACGCCTTCCCTATGAGCGGGCTTTATCAGAAGCGACGCAAACGGCCCGAGATGAACCTCGTGCCGTTGATCGACGTGCTCGTGATGCTGATCT
>CAYYVB010000374.1:0-3344 GCA_964475035.1 uncultured Opitutaceae bacterium
TTTTAACTGTCACCCATCAGAGGCCAAAAGTGTCACCCATCAGAGGCCAAACACCAGGAGACCCCGCCCTGCAATTATTTCTCGCGCCGCGTCCTCAGCGGGCGTCGGCGAGGGCGTTGGCGGTGTTCAGGTGCTCGACGCCGGTGTATTTCTGCGACTGCTCGTCGGCGTGGTAGCTCGAACGCACGAGCGGGCCGGATTCGATCACGCCGATGCCGAGCTCGAGGCCGAATTTCTTCCAGTGCGCGAATTCCTCCGGCGGCACCCAGCGATCGATCTTCCAGTGCTGCGGCGTGGGCTGGAGGTATTGCCCGATGGTGAGGATGTCGGTCTGGTCGCTGGCGATGTCGCGGATGCACTGCGCGATCTCGTCCTGCGTCTCGCCGAGGCCGAGCATGATGCCGGTCTTGGTCGTGAATCCGCGCGACTTCGCGTGGCGGAGGACGGAGCGGCTGCGGTCGTAACGGGCCTGCACGCGCACGGGGCGCTGGAGGCGTTCGACGGTCTCGACGTTGTGGTTGAAGATGTCGGGCTTGGCGTCGAGGACGATGTCGACCTGGTCGAGGTTGCCCTTGAAGTCGGGCACGAGCACTTCGATGGCGCACTGCGGGTTCTTGTATTTGGTGGCGCGGATGGTCGCAGCCCACACGCTGGCGCCGCCGTCCTTGAGGTCGTCGCGGGCGACGGACGTGATGACGCAGTGGCGCAGGCCCATCTTTTGCACGGCGTCGGCGACGCGGGCGGGCTCGCCGAGGTCGTATTCGGTCGGGCGGCCAACTTGGATTGCGCAGAAGTTGCAGGAGCGCGTGCAGATGTTGCCGAGGATCATCACCGTGGCGGTGCCGCGGGACCAGCATTCGCCGATGTTCGGGCACTGCGCGCTCTGGCAGACGGTGTGGAGCTTGTTCGTCTCGACGAGCTGACGCGTGGCCTTGTAGCCGGGGCCGGAGGGCAGCTTGGCGCGGAGCCAGTCGGGTTTGCGCGAGGTCGGAGTCATCGGATGGGGGAAGGAACCACAGATGCACACAGATGCACACAGATTTTTGCGCAGGGTCGCGCCAGAAGGTCGGCTTTATCCGTGTTCATCCGTGTTAATCTGTGGTTTTGAAAAACCCCGGCAGGCGGTGCGAAAATTCGCGGGCGAGCACGCGCTTCACGTCCTCGATCGGGACCGCGCGGCCGAGCTCGAGCTGCAGCGAGGTGACGGTGCCGTCGGCGGCCGTGATGCCGCAGGGAATGATGCCGGTGAAGGGGGAAAGGTCGTTGTTCACGTTGAGCGCGAAGCCGTGGAACGTTGTCCACTTCTTCACTGCGACGCCGATGGCGGCGATCTTGCGGCGCTCGATCCAGATGCCGGTCTTGCCGTGGTTGCGGCCGGCGGTGAGGCCGAAGTGCGCGACGCCCGCGATCATGACGTCCTCGAGGAAACGCAGCCACGCGTGCAGGTCCTTGCGCGGGGCGAGATTGACGATCGGGTAACCGACGATCTGGCCCGGGCCGTGATAGGTGATGTCGCCGCCGCGGTTGGTGGTCACGACCTCGACCCCGCGGCGGGCGAGCTCGGCCTCGTTCCAGAGCAGATTCTGCTCGGCGCCGCGGCGCACGCCGAGGGTGAAGACGGGCTCGTGTTCCGTGAAGATCAGCGCATCGGCAGCCTCGCCGGCGTTGCGCTGGGCGACGCGTTCCTCCTGCCGGCGCCAGGCGTCGGCATAGCGCGTCCGGCCCCAGTCGAGGATCTCGGGCGCGGTGACGGCGGCGGGCGCGGTGGGTTCGGCAGACATGCAGGGGGCGCAGCGTAGCCCCTCGGGCCCGCTCCGCCAGAGGGAAAATCGGGCCGCCGGCGCGCCCACTTTCCGTTTGCCCCGGGGCGGGGCGGGGCCAATCCTGCGCGGTTCCATGAGCGAGATTCCCTCGGACATCACCCACGACCAGTATGCCGTGCGGCTCAAGAAGCTGCAGGACATGCGCGCCGCGGGCACGGACCCGTTCCGCGCCAACTGCGAGCAGACGCACTTCTCGGGCGATGCGCTCAAAGCCTACGTCGACGGCCAGGACTACACCGTCCCCGTCAAGGTCGCCGGCCGCCTCGTCGTCATCCGCGACATGGGCAAGAGCCAGTTCGTCAAGATCCTCGACCAGCAGGGCCAGATCCAACTCTACGTGAAGAAGGACGTCGTCGGCGACGCGGCCTACGCGGAGTTCAAGAAGCTCGACCTCGGCGACATCGTTGGCGCAGAGGGCACGTTGTTCAAAACCAAGACCGGTGAAGTCACCGTGAAGGTTGACCGCTACACCCTCGTCGCGAAGGCGCTGCGTCCGCTGCCGGAGAAGTGGCACGGCCTCACCGATCCCGAGCAGGTCTACCGCCAGCGTTACCTCGACCTCATCGTCAACCCCGAGTCGCGCGCGCGCCTGATGCTGCGCAGCCGCATCGTCGCGAGCATCCGCTCGACGCTGGCGAAGCGGAACTTCCTCGAGGTCGAGACGCCCGTCCTCGAAGGCGTGGCCGGCGGCGCCGCCGCGCGCCCCTTCGTCACGCACCACAACGCGCTCGGCACGGACTTCTTCCTCCGCATCGCGCTCGAGCTGCGCCTCAAGCGCCTGCTCGTCGGCGGCTACGACCGCGTCTTCGAGATCGGCCGCATCTTCCGCAACGAGGGCATCTCGCGGAAGCACAACCCCGAGTTCACCATGCTCGAGGTCTACCAGGCCTACTCGGATTTCCACGGCATGATGGACCTCATCAAGGCCATCTTCACCGACCTCTGCCGCGACGTCATCGGCCAGACCGAGATCCCGCATGCCGCCAGCGGGCAGGTGATCAACTTCGCCGGCGAGTGGCGCTCCGTGCGCTACTTCACGCTCATCGACGAGGCCGCCGGCTTCAACCTGAGCGCCTACCGCAACACGCCCGACTACCGCGCCAAGGCCATCGAGGCCTGCGCGAAGCTCGGCCTCGAGGTCCACTCGGGTTGGGAGACGCACGAGATCGTCAACGAGATCTTCGGCAAGCGCATCGAGCCGACGCTCATCCAGCCGACCTTCGTCACGCACCTGCCGAAGGAACTCTGCCCGCTCGCCAAGCTCAACGCCGAGGACCCTGGCCTGATCGACGTCTTCGAGCTCATCATCGGCGGCATGGAGGTCGCACCCGCGTATTCGGAGCAGAACGACCCCTTCGTGCAGCGCGCAATGTTCGAGCAGCAGGTGGGCGAGGACGTGCAGAAGATGGACACCGATTTCCTCCTCGCGCTCGAGCACGGCATGCCTCCCGCCGGCGGCATGGGCGTCGGCATCGACCGCCTCTGCATCCTCCTCACGCAGGCCGAGAGCATCCGCGACGT
>CAYYVB010000375.1:0-1896 GCA_964475035.1 uncultured Opitutaceae bacterium
AAAAGTTTTCGCCCCAATGCGGTCTTCGGCAGGAGGAACAGCTCGAAGTAGAGTGTGAATCCGATCAGTGCGACGGCCAGCACGGTGGCAATGGAACCGCCACCGGTGCCATAATCGGCGAACGCCACGCCACAACCGGCGAGCATGAACAGCCCGCCCAACACGCCGAGCACGCCGCCCGGCACGAAGACCTCGAAGAAAAGCAGCACGAGGCCGATGGCGAAAAGAAGGATGATTCCGGTCATGAGAGGGAGCGACGCTCGACGAGGAGGCCGAAATCGGTGCGTCCGGTCACGACCACCGGGGTGCCCTCCGGCAGGTAACCCAGGTCGTGGCGCGCCTGGTAGCGGCGGCCGTCGATCTCGACTTCACCGCTGGGGAACATCGCGGTGACCGCCACGCCGGAGCGACCGAGCATCGGGTCGCTGGCGACGACTGGAGCCGCGGAAGGCGACAACACCGCTCCCTGCGCTGTGGCGCCGATGGCAGCGCTGAGGACGAGTTTGTCCCAGAACCAGGTGCGCGGGAGAAACCGCAGCAGCAGCACGGCCAGCCCGGTGGCGATGAGCAGCGCGAGCACGAGGTTGATCGCCGGGCGCACGAAGATCCCGGTCGAGAAGCTCACAGGTTCGTCGGGCCAGATGTCGGCCATCGCCCAAAGCAGCGAACCGAGCATCAGGCTGACGCCGACAAGCGCGGGCAGCACGGCACCGGGAAAGAAGAACAATTCCACCATCAGCAGGAGCAGGCCGATTGCGAAGAAGATCGCGGGCTCGTGGCCGGAGAGCCCGGCGACATAGTGACCGAAGAACACAACCGCGAGCAGCGTGCCGCCCGTGATGCCGGGCCAGCCGAAGCCGGGCGTCTTGAACTCGACGAACACCAGCAGCATGCCAAGGCCCATCAGGATCGGCGAGAGCGCGGTGAGGTATTGCGCCAGCGACTCCGACCAGGTGACGCGGAATTGGCGGATCTCGTAATTGCCCTCGCCGAATTTCTTCGCGAGCAGCGTGTCGAGGTTGGCGACGATGCCGGCGGCGAGCAGAGGCTGGGCCGGATCGCCGAATTCGCGGCTCGCTTCCGTCGCGGTCAGAGAGAGCAGTTCGCCCTTAGGTTTGATGACCTCGTCGTCGATCTTCAGCTCATAATCCGCGTCGATCATGGCGGAAATCACCTGACCACGGAACCCTTTGCCCTCGGACGCCGCGCGCACGCGGGCGCGTAGGTAACTGACGATCTTCTGCTTCATCGACGCGTCGAGTTCGCCGCCGGTCGCCAACACGGGGGCGGCGGCGCCGATGACGCCGGTGGGAGCGAAATAAATCTCGTCCGTGACGGCCGAGATGAAGGCGCCGGCGGAGATCGCCTCCTTGTTCACAAAGGTGATCGTCTCGCCCTCGAAGCGGTTGAGCGCCTCCATGATTTCGAAGGTCACGTCGAGCGCACCGCCGGGTGTCTCCATGTCAAGGATGACGACATCGGCTTTCTGCTCGATGGCTTCCTTCAGGCCGCGGCGCAGGATGTAGAGCGTCGGCTTGGCAATCTGGTCGCGCACCGGGATGACATAGGCGACCGGGCGCCGCCCGTCAGCCCGTGCGGGTGCCGCCGCCTCCTGCACCGGCACCGGGGCGGTGTCGGCGGGAGCAGCGGGAGCCGGGGGATTTTCCTGAGCGAAGAGGACAATCGCAACGCTCAGTCCCAGAAACCAAGTCAGCACACGTAGCATCGCGGCAGACAATACCCTCGAAGCCCAGCCGTGCAAGCGTGAGGCACTTACAAAGCCCAAATCGCTTTCAAGACTTTGCGCCACCACCGTGCCGGCCCGGAGTTTGGAATGGTGTGCGCGGAAAATTCACCTACATCGGTGCGCATGGAACGCATCCCGTATCTCGGGCA
>CAYYVB010000375.1:1906-3344 GCA_964475035.1 uncultured Opitutaceae bacterium
GGCACACGATACGCCGCTGGCAGGTCGGCCCCTCGACCTTCCTCGCCCTGCCCGAGAAAGGCGCGCGCCTCATGCACTGGAACGTCACGCTCGGCGACGGCACCGTGCGCGACCTGCTCCACTGGCCCGAGCTCGGCTCGCTCGACGATTTTGCGAAGATCCGCGGCGGCAATCCCGTGCTCTTCCCCTTCGCCGGCCGCACCTACGACCGCGGCGCGGAAGGCTGGTGGCAGCACGACGGCCAACGCCGGCCGATGCCCGCGCACGGGCTGGCCCGCCAAGGCGCATTCCGCACGACGCGTCTCGACGAGGGCGGCTTTTCCGCGCTCTTCGTGCCGGACGCCGCCGCGCACGAGGCCTACCCGTTCGACTATGAATTCACGGTCAGCTACCGCTTCGAGCCGAACGGATTCCATGTCGAGTTCGAGCTGACCAACCACGGCACGAAACCGCTGCCGTGGTCCGCGGGACATCATTTTTATTTCAACCTGCCCTGGACCGCCGGGCTTTCACGCCGCGACTACTTGCTCGAAGTCACTGCCGCGCGCACGCTGCGCCGCACCGAGACGGGTCAGCTCGTCGACGGCCCGCGCCTCCAACCGCGCGAGACGCTCGATAACCCTGCGCTCCTCGACACGATGTTTGCCGGTCTGCGCGGGCATCAGTTTCAAGTCACCGAGCGCCCCACCGGCGCGCGGCTGCGCTTCCACACCGGCTTCGCCAACACCACGGCGCAGGATGCCGTTGTCGTCACGTGGACGCAGGACGAGAAATCTCCGTTCTACTGTCTCGAACCCTGGATGGGCCCGCCTAACAGCGCGGAGAACAAGACCGGTCTGCACGTCGTCGGCGCGGGGCAGACGCAGAAATTCCTCGTCGAAGTCCAACACGCATGACCTGTCTTCCGGCCGCGGCGTGCCGGATGAGCCTCGCGCCAGCGATTTTTTGGCCGTTACTTTTGCGTGCGGAGAGGTCTAATCAGACGACATGCCTTTCCCGTGCGCATTCATCGAAGGTCTCGGCGGCCCGGAGCTCATCATGGTGCTCTTCGTGGTGTTGCTGCTCTTCGGCGCGAACCGCCTGCCCGAACTCGCGCGCGGACTCGGCAAGGCGATGCGCGAGGTGAAGAAGGCCACGAGCGGCGTCGAGGAAGAGATCCGCAGCGCGATGGACGAGCGGCCCGAGCCGTCCGACGAGGCCAAGCGCTTCGCGCCCAAGCCGGTCGTCGTCCCGCCGCGGCAGACCGCTCCCCCGCCCGCCTCCGGCACGCCGCCGGACGAGACGAAGAGCTGAACCGCGCCCGCGCTCACTCGAAGATCGGCCCGCGCTGGAAGCGCCAGAGGCTCACGCCGATCAGCAGCGCGCCGATGCCGAGCAACACGCCGACCGTCGGGAGCAGTTCGAGGAAGGTGCAGTTGTTCCACAGCACCTGCGCGAA
>CAYYVB010000376.1:0-3327 GCA_964475035.1 uncultured Opitutaceae bacterium
ATGAGGACCAGCTGCCGTTTCCGGAGGGCCGCGCCTGCGGCGTCGTGCTCGACACGCTCTACACCGGACAGGCGGGCGCCGGGATGCTGAAGGCGAAATACCTCGCCGTCACCGCGGGTCTGGCCGGCTTCTACGAATTCCTCAGCAGCGGGGCCTGGATGAATCTGGTGCAGTTCAAACTGCTGCGCCTGCACGAATGGGCGGAGATGAAGCAACCCTGGGTGTTCAACCACCGGCTCGACCAGATCTACTACGACCTCGCCGCGAAATACGACTGGTGGATCCCCAAGATCCTCGGCACGGACGTTCGCCAGCTCGGCCTCCGCGCCACCCTCGATGCCGCCATGCTCGGCGTCGGCGGACTGATGGGCATTCGCGTGGCGACGAGCTGCGTGCTGGGTGCGTTCCTTAATTTCGCCGTCCTCGCCCCGATCATGATCCAGCGCGGCGACATCAAGGCCTACACTGCGCCGAACGGCGTTCTCGTGCAGATCTCCCGCGCCGAGATCGTGAACCAGTGGTCCCTGTGGTGGGGCGTGACGATGATGGTCGTCGGCGCCATGGTCGGCCTCTTCGCGAAGCCCGAAATTTTCACCGGCGCCTTCAAGAAGTTCTTCGCGAAGAAATCCCAGACCGTGCCCGACAGCCACGACGTGCTGGCGCAAATCGAGCTCCCCCTCTGGATGTCGTGGGTCGGCGTGCCCATCTTCAGCGTGATCGGGGCCTGGATCACCCATGAATTCTTCGGCGTCCCGTGGCTGCTGTCCTTCATCGCGCTGCCGCTGATCTTCCTGCTCACCGTCATCTGCACCAACTCGATGGCGCTCACGTCGTGGACGCCCACCGGTTCGCTTTCGAAAATCACGCAATTCGCGATGGGGGCCATCGACCGCGTGAACCCGGCGAGCAACCTCATCCCCGCGGGTATGACGGCCGAGATCGCCTCCAACGCCGCCAACCTGCTCTCCGACATCAAGCCCGGCTACATGCTCGGGGCCAAGCCGCGGCAGCAGGCCATCGGTCACGTGATCGGCATCTTCTCCGGCGCACTCTGCTCCGTTCCGCTGTTCTTCCTGCTCTTCCTGCCCAAGGACGAAGCGGGCGTCCGCTCAACGAACACGATCATTTCCGAGCAATTCGCCATGCCTTCGGCCATCCAGTGGAAGGGCGTGGCCGACCTCATCACGAACGGCCTGTCGAGCCTGCCCACTTCCGCGGTGGTCTCGATGGTGTTCGCGGCCGCCGCCGCGCTGGTGTTCGAGATCCTGCGCATCAAGACCAAGGGCAAGTTCCCGCTCTCCGCCGTTTCAATCGGCCTGGGCGTGATTCTGCCGCCGGAATATTGCTTCACCATGTGGGTCGGAGCGCTGTTCTTCTGGTGGAAGGGTCGCCAGCAGCCCGCTCCCGGGTCCTTGGCTCACACCCGCTGGGTCGAGGGCGTCGAACCGATCTGCGCGGGCCTGATCTCGGGCGCGGCCCTCATCGGCATCAGCAACGCGATCCTCGGCGAAGTGCTGCGGATGTTGGGGCTCTGAGCGCGCCCCCGCGCGCTCCAGCCCCGCGACGCGACGCTCAATCCCGCTTCGCCGCCGCGCGCGGCGGGAACACCTTCGTCACCACCGCGCGCACCATTTCCGCCGGCGCCATCTTCGTCAGCGCCGGACGGAAATAGCGCCCGCTCGCGACGATGCGGTGGTAATTCTCCGCCGGCCGCACCGAGACATTGAGTTCGATGAGATACGCCCGGAAATCCCACTCCTCGCGCGCGTCGTAGGTCACGATCAGTTGCGTGCGCTCCGGCATCATCGTCAGCGGCCCACTCTCCGCCGTGTAACCGAGGGCGCGCAGTTCCGCCGCCAGCGCGCGATCGAGGCCGTGGTTGTCGTTCAGTTGCTGCTCGACGAACACCCGCGACGCCTTCGCGAGATCGGCCGACGCCCCCGACGAGGACAGCGAAGAGCACCCGCTCGCGGTGAAAGCGACCGCAACCGCCATGATCAGGATCCGGAAAAACATGGCCCCCACCCAGCCACGCTTCCGCCCCCGGCGCAACTCCCGCCGCACCCTCACGACCCACTCTCTCCCTGCGCGTGCTCAACGCCAATGTTCGTATTACGAACATTGGCCCGGGACGCTCACTTGTTTCGCTTCGCCTGTCGGCGGGCGAGCCAGACGAGGAGCAAGAGCATCCGCTCGGCATCGGGCATGGCTGTCCCGCGGATGAAATATTCCCCGATCCTCGCGCGATGAACTCCAAGTTCGCGGGCGAGCAGCGCTTTTTCGCCCCGGCGACTCAGGTGCGGCCTGACGGCCTGGACCACCGCCTGCCACATCGGCGTATCGATCCCCGGACGCAGCGTGCCGCCGCGCCGCACCCGGTTCCGCTTGGCGCTCGTTTGCTGCATCCGAGCTGCGATCGCCGTCGCTGCCCTCTCCAGGATTTCGGCCAATCCCGTCCACGCCTCCAGCCGTCTTGCACCGTAGTCCATCATGAATGTTCGTATTACGAACATTGTCCTGGGGAGCAATCCCGATGATCGCGCCGCCGATTCTGGCGTTGCGGGGTTCGGGGCGGGGCGTAAGGTCGCGCACCTTATGGGACGTCAATGGCTGCACGCGAAACGCGCGATCGTTAACCTCAAGAAAGGCCAGATGGTCGGCAAGCTGGTGAAGGAAATCACCGTCGCCGCGAAGCTCGGCGGCGGCGACCCCGCCGCCAACGCCCGCCTCTTCGCCGCCGTCGAAAAGGCGCGCAAGGCCAGCGTCACGCGCGACGTCATCGAGCGCGCCATCGCCAAGGGCGCCGGCACCGGCGGCGACAAGTCCTCCCTCGATCACGTCGCCTTCGAAGGTTACGCGCCGCACAAGGTCCCGGTCATCGTCGAGGTCTACACCGACAACCAGCAGCGCACCGCGCCGGAGATCCGCGTCCTCTTCAAGAAGGGCGTCCTCGGCGCCGCCGGCAGCAACAAGTTCCTCTTCGACCACGTCGGCCTCGTCGAGGCGCACACCGCCAGCGCCACCGACCTCGAGACCGCCGCCATCGAGGCGGGCGCGAACGACTTCGAGGCGCTGACGCACGCGCAGAACGACGACATCCCGGATGGCGCCACCGGTGCACGCTTCATCACCGACCGCACCGCCGTCCACACCGTCTCCACCTGGCTCAAGGCCAACGGCTGGCACGTCGTCACGGCCGAGATCGGCTACGTCGCGAAACAATTTCCCGAGCTCAACGACGCCCAGCGCGCCGAGGTCGGCGAGTTCCTCCAGGAACTCGAGGACCACGACGATGTGCAGCGCGTGTGGGCCGCGCTGAAGTGAGCG
>CAYYVB010000377.1:0-3322 GCA_964475035.1 uncultured Opitutaceae bacterium
TTGACGCGCTCGTAGACCAGCATCTCGCCCGTCGCCGGATCGTCGCCGAGGAAGAAGCGCCAGCCGTCGTTGAACGGAACCCGCTCGCGCGGCGCGGGCTCGGACGCGATGGCCGCGGTGACGGCGAAGAGAAGGAGCGAGAGCAGGGAGACGACGCGCGACAGGACGAGGGCGGGGCGATTCATGCGTCGCCACGATGAACGGCGCGACGCGCGAGCGCCATCCCGGTTTCGCCGGGAAAATAGCGCAGGCGTCCCGCTTGTTCCGGAAGAAGCTGAGAAGCAGGCGGGACGCCTGCGCTACTTCTGCTCACTCGCCGAGCTCGGTGGCGATCTCGGCGACTTGGCGGGTGTAGGTGACGCCGCTTTCGGGCGGGAAATGCTTCAAGCCGTCGGCGCGCAGGGCGGGCGCGTGGTCGCGGACGTAGGTGTCGAAGGCCTTGCGCGAGGGGAAGACGTATTGCGTCTCGACGATGGCGGGCGCGGTGTCGCTCTCCCGGTCGGGCAGCACGATGCGCACGGCCGTGGCGCCGCCCTTCATCACCTCGGCGACGTGGTTCGGCGTCAGCCAGGAGAGGAAGCGGCCGCGGATGTGGAGCGAAGGGCAGGTGGCGCGGACGGTGTAGAGGAGGGCGGGCATGGCGGAGAGTGCGCGGTGATGGGTCAGGGGTTATCGGCGACGGGCGGCGGGGCAAGCGTTCGTAAGGGCGTCATGCCCGGAACCAGACAAGAAGACGCCCGCGGCTTGGGACCGCGGGCGGGGAGAGTGGCGCGAGAAGGGGCGAAGGCCCGCGGGGTCGCGGGCCCTCCCGGTTATTTCGTCACGGGCGCGGCGCCGGGAACGGTGCCGGCCTTGATCAGGAACATCTTCTCGGGATCGAGGTGCTGTTTGATCGTGCGGTTGACCTGCTCGGTTGTCAGCGCGCGGACGACGCGTGGATATTCGTCGATCCAGCCGAGGTCTTTGCCGCGGCTCAGCGTGAGGAGGAGGGTCTGCGCGAGACCTTCCGTCGTGGCGAGGCCGACTTGGAATGAGCCGATGAGGTTGTCCTTCCGGCGTTCGAGTTCGTCGACCGTGACGCCGTCGCGATACCATCCGTCGAGTTGGCGGCGGGTGGAGGCGAGGCCTTGATCGAGGAGCGCGGGGGCGAAGGTGGCGGTGATCTTCCAGTCGCCGTCGGTGAAGGTGTCACCGGACACGCTCGCGCCGATACCGTAGGTGAGGCCTTCCTTGTCGCGGACGTTGGCCATGAGGCGGCCGGTGAAACCGCTGCCGAGGATGGCGGTGCCGGCGCGAAGAGCGATGCTGTCGGCATCCTGATAGCGCAGGCCGGTGGGTTGGCCGATGACGATGCTGACCGAGGTCTTGTCGGGCATGAACACGATCTGTTCGCGCGCGGTGTCGCCGGGGGTGTTCTGCACGTCGGGAGCGGGCGGGGTGCCGCCGGTCCAGCCGGCGAAGGCGCGGCCGATCTCGGCGTGCAGGCGGGCGATGTCGAGGTCGCCGGCGGCGACGAACGTCAGGTGGGCCGGGCCGTAGTGTTCCGTGTGGAAACGCTGCAAGTCGTCGAGTTGCGTGGCGCGGACGGCGGCGATGCGTTCCTCGATGGTGGCGCTGCGGTTGGCGTGGCCGGGTGAGAAAGCGGCGCGCGAGAATTCGTCCGTGGCGCGGAAGTCGGTGCTTTCGAGTGCGCGCTGCAGGTTGCCGATGGTCTGCTGCTGCAGGCGGGCGAACTCCTCGGCGGCGAACGCCGGCGAACGGAGCTGCTCGGCGACGAGCGAGACGACGAGCGGCACGTCCTTGGCGAGGCAGCGGGCGCTGAACTCGAGGACATGGGTGTTGGCCGCAAAGTTGATCGAGGCGCCGACCGCGTCGAGGCGGGCGGTGATCTCGTTTTTGCTCTGCTGCGTGGTGCCGCGGCTGAGCATGCCGGCGACGAGCGTCGGGATCATCGGGTTGCCGGCCGGGGCCTTGGCGGTGCCGGCAGGCAGGGTGCCGCGAAGATAGACGACGTCCTTCACGCTGGTGGGGTAGGCGACGATGTCCATGCCGTGGATGCGGACGCGCTGGACCTGCGGGGCGATCTGGGCGAAGGCCGGGGAGACGAGGAGGGTCGCGCCGGCGAGGAGGGAGAGAAGGAAGTGTTTCATGGGGGCGGACGGAACGGGTTTCACTTGGCCGCGGCCGAGCCGGGGAGGATCGGGATGAACCAGCCGGTGGTGCTCTGGTCGGCGTGGAAGTATTTGTTGGCGGCGGATTGGACGGCTGCGGGCGTGACGGCGCGGAGCTTGTCGCCGAGGTGGACAAAGTTCTGCCAGTCGCCGGCGGCGATGTGCTCGTTGATCTGGCCGGCGATGGCGAAGGAGCCGTCACGGCCGAAGGCAAGGTCGGTGAGCTGCTTGGCGACGGCGGCTTCGACTTCCCCGGCCGTGACGCCGTCGCGCTTCAGCCGTTCGATTTCCTCGAGCAGGATTTGCTCGACGGCGTCGTGCTTGGCGCCGGGGGCGAGCGCGGCGAAGAGGATGCACATCGACGGGTCGCGGAAATAGCCGTTGAAGGCGGAGACGTTGGTGGTGAGGCCGCGGTCGGTGAGCGCGCGGTAGAGCCGGCTGTTCGGACCGTCCGTGAGGATGTCGGCGAGGATGTCGAGTGCGGCCCAGTCGGCATGGAGGGCGGCGGAGTTTTTGTAGCCGACGGCGACGACGCCGAGCTGGCCGGCGCGCTTGACGGTGACGCGGCGCGGCCCGAGCTGATCGGGCTCCTCGGTGTAAACCTCGGGGATGGGGTGGGGCGCCGGCGGAATGGGGCCGTAGAAGCGGGCGATGAGACCGAGCGCCTCGGCGGGGTCGAAATCGCCGATCACGGTGACGGTGGCGTTGTCGGGCCAGTAGTAGGTGTCGTAGAACTCCTTCAGTTTTCCGATCGGCACACGCTCGATGTCGCTGCGGTGGCCGATGGTGCTGTGGTGGTAGGGATGAGCGACGAAGGCGGCTTGGAAGATTTCCTTGATCAGCGACTGGAAGGGGGAGTTTTCGCCGCGCTCGAATTCGTTGCGCACGACGGTCATCTCGGGTCGGCGGTCTTCCTCGCGCAGCCAGAGGTTGCGCATGCGGTCGGCTTCCATCTCGACGACCATGGCGAGGTGTTCCTTGCCCAGCGTCTGGTAATAGTTGGTGCGGTCGAGCCAGGTGGTGGCGTTGTAGAGGGCGCCGGTGCGTTCGAGGAGCTGGTCGACGTTGTTGCCCTTCTCGCGGTTGAAGTTCGGCGTGCCCTTGAACATCAGGTGCTCGAGCAGGTGCGTGGCGCCGGTGGTGCCGGTGAC
>CAYYVB010000378.1:0-3303 GCA_964475035.1 uncultured Opitutaceae bacterium
CCGGTCTGGATGTCGGAGGAGATGCGGAAGGTCTTGTTGTCGCGGATGAGCGAGGCGATCGACGAGGTATTGACCATGATCTCGTAGGCCGCGATGCGGCCGCCGCCGTTCTTCTTGCAGAGCGATTGGGAGACGACGCCGATGATGGAGGTCGAAAGCTGCGTGCGGATCATCTCCTTCATGTTCGCGGGGAAGGCGTCGACGATGCGGTCGACCGTCTTGGCGGCGGAGTTCGTGTGCAGCGTGCCGAAGACCAAGTGGCCCGTCTCGGCGGCGGAGATGGCGGCCTCGATGGTCTCGAGGTCGCGCAACTCACCGACGAGGATGACATCGGGGTCCTGACGCAGCGCACGGCGGATGGCCTCGGAGAAGGTCGGCACGTCCTGGCCGATTTCGCGCTGGGTGACGACGCAGCGCTTGTGCGGGTGGTAATACTCGATCGGGTCCTCGATGGTGATGATATGGCCGTCGCGGTTCTCGTTGATGTAATTCACCATCGAGGCGAGCGTCGTGGACTTGCCCGACCCGGTCGGACCGGTGACGAGGAAGAGGCCGCGCGGGCGATAGAGGAGTTCCTTGATCTTGTCAGGCAGGCCGATCTGGCGGAGGTCGAAGAGCTGGTTCGGGATCTGGCGCAGCACCATGCCGTAGTTGCCCTTGGCCTTGAGGACGGAGACGCGGAAGCGCGCCTTGTCGAGATAGGCGAAGCCGAAGTCGGTGCCGCCATTGAGCTTTACGTTCTGCACGTGGTTGTCGGGCGTGATGGAGAGCATGAGGCTCTCGGTCATCGCGGGGGTGAGCGCCGGACCGTCGATGGGCGTCATGCTGCCGCGCATGCGCAGCGTGGGCGGGGTGCCGACTTGGAGGTGGAGGTCGGAGCACTTCTGCTCGACGACGAGTTCCAGCAGATCGTTCATTTCGTAGCTCATGGCGGGAAAAGAGACGTGGGGTTAGTCGGCGTCGCCGACGGTGACGGAGACAACTTCCTCGATTGTGGTGAGACCGGCGAGCACTTTTCGCACGCCGTCCTCGCGCATCGTGCGCATGCCTTCACGGCGGGCCTGGGCGCGCAGGCGGGCGGCGCTGGCCTGCTCGTAGATCATCGCGCGGATGGCGTCACTGATAAAAAAGATTTCAAAGATACCGAGCCGGCCGCGGTAGCCCGTGCCGTTGCACTCGGCACAACCGGCGCCGCGCAGGAAAGTCGCGCCCGCGACCTGCTCCGGCGTAAGATCGAGAGCACGCAATTCGCGCGGCGTGGGTTGGTAGGCACGGCGGCATTGCGGGCAGTTCCGGCGGACAAGCCGCTGCGCCATCGTCGCGCGCAGCGCGGCGGCGAGGAGGAACGGCTTGGCTCCGATGTCGACCAACCGCGTCACAGCGCCGGGCGCGTCGTTCGTGTGCAGCGTGCTGAAGACGAGATGGCCGGTGAGCGAGGCGTTGATCGCGATGTCAGCCGTCTCGGCGTCGCGGATTTCGCCGACCATGACGATGTTCGGCGCCTGGCGAAGCATCGCGCGCAGTGCGGAGGCGAAGGTCATGCCGATTTCGGCACGCACGGGCACCTGGTTGATGCCGGTGAGCTGATATTCGACCGGATCCTCGACCGTGATGATCTTGCGCTCGGGCCGGTTGAGGTGGTGCAGGCAGGCGTAGAGTGTCGTGGTCTTGCCCGAGCCGGTCGGGCCGGTGACGAGCACGATGCCGTCGGGCGATCCGATGAGGCGCTCGAACACCGCTTGATCGTCGGGCAGAAAACCGAGTTCCGGCAAGCCGAGGCGCAGGCCCTCCTTGTCGAGGATGCGCATGACGATGCTTTCGCCGTGCGCCGTGGGCAGCGAGGACACGCGCAGATCGAGCGCGCGACCACCGAGCGTCACCTGGATGCGGCCGTCCTGCGGCACGCGCTTTTCGGCGATGCTGATGTTCGCCATGATCTTCACGCGCGAAATGAGCGCGAGCTGCTGGCGCTTGGACGGGGAATCAACTTCGACCAGCACGCCGTCGATGCGGTAGCGCACGCGGAATCGGCGCTCGAGCGGCTCGAGATGGATGTCCGATGCGCGCCGCCGCACGGCCTCGCCGATGATCTGGTGCACGAGCCGGATGATCGGCGCATCTCCGTCGCGCTCCCCCACAGCGCCGTCCGTCGCGAAATCCCCTGCCGAAGACTCCCCTGCCCCGCCGGTCAGATCCTCCATGCCGCCGCCCTCGCGACCGTAATGGCGGGCCAGCGTGCGTTGCAAATCCTCGGGCGCAGCGACGCAGGCCTCGAACGGTGTGCTCACGACGTGGGCAAGTTCGTCGAGCACATCGGCATCGAGCGGATCGGGGACCGCTACAAGCAGTGTGCCATCGCGCCAGCCGGCGGCGCAGACGCCGTGGCGCAGGACGAAAGAACGCGGTAGGGCCGCGAGCGCGTCGCCGGGAATCTGCCGCTCGCCCAACTCGACGAACGGCATCCCGAACTCCTCCGCCACGGCGCGGGCGAGCGACTGTGGATTGAGCGCGCCGGACGCGACGAGCAAGGCGCGCAAGTCCGGCGGCGGTGCGGTGAGATCCGTGTGCGCGGCGATTGCGCGGCGGGCCGAGTCCAGCGCGTCAGCGGAGACGAGTCCGCGGGCGAGCGCGAGTTGAAGGGCGTAGTCGTCGGCCGTGGTCAAGCGGGGCGGGCCGGCCCGGCGGCGGGGCGCCGGGTCAGCGGTTCAAACTCATCAGGAACTCGGCGTTGGTCTTCGTCTTCTTGAGCCGCTGGATCAGCATGTCGATCGAGTCGGCGGCGGGGACGCCCTGCATCGCGCGACGCAAGCCGTAGATGCGGGCGAGCTCGTCAGGGTGATAGATGAGCTCTTCCTTGCGCGTGCCGGACTTGTCGATGTTGAGCGCGGGGAAGATGCGCTTGTTCACGAGGTCGCGGTCGAGGTGAAGCTCCATGTTGCCGGTGCCCTTGAACTCCTCGAAAATCACCTCGTCCATGCGCGAGCCGGTGTCGACGAGCGCGGTGCCAAGGATGGTGAGCGAGCCGCCGCCCTCGATGTTGCGCGCGGAGCCGAAGAAGCGCTTCGGCTTCTGCAGTGCCGTGGCCTCGATGCCGCCGGACATGATCTTGCCGGAGTTTGACGCGAGGGCGTTGTAGGCGCGGGCCAGACGCGTGATGGAGTCGAGGAGGATGATGACATGCTCGCCGTGCTCGACGAGGCGGCGGGCCTTCTCGATCACCATCTCGGCGCAATGCACGTGGCTCTCCGGCGTCTCGTCGAAGGTCGAGCTGACGACCTCGCCCTTGCAGTGGCGGCGGAAGTC
>CAYYVB010000379.1:0-2180 GCA_964475035.1 uncultured Opitutaceae bacterium
CACCCACACCGCCGCGGCAACAAGGCAGGCGACGGGGATGATGACGACAAGTCCGCCCGCCGCCGTGGCGACACCCTTGCCACCCTTGAAGCGCGTGAAGACCGAAAACGAATGCCCCAGCACCGCCGCGACGACACCGGTGAGGGCGAGCACTTCCTGATGCGGCGTGTCGAGCCACGGCAACAGCGGCCAGCCGGTGGCGAGCGCGCCCTTCAGCGCGTCGAGCGCGAAGACGAAATTGCCGGCGCGCTTTCCCTTGGCGCCGAATTTCTCACCGAGCACGCGCTTGACGTTGGTCGCACCGGGATTGCCCGAACCCTCCTTGAAGATGTCCACGCCGTGCGCTTTCGCGACGAGGTAACCGAACGGCAACGCGCCGAGAATGTAGCCGGCGAAGAGGGAGGTAAGGATCCAGAAATTGCTCATGGGGCCCGTGGCAATTGCCCGCAGCCTGCGCGAGCGGCAGAGTCACGGTCAACGCTTTATCGGCCCGCAGTGGCATTCGCCGCTTCGGTCGCGTCAAATGGCAAGTTTTCTCTCCCCACGCGCGGCGTTTCCGTGCAACTCTCCTGCAAATGGACGCAGCTCCCGCCCCCCGCGACCTTGAAGCGCTCTACCGCATCGCCGCCCTCGCGGCGGGCGACACGGGCGCCGCCGCCGCGGAGGTCGCGGTGCTCGCGGAAGTGATGGCGCTTTTCGGCGCGGCGAGCGGCTCGCTCTCACTGCTCAATCCGCACACCGGCTACCTTGAGATCGCCTCACAGCAGGGTCTGCCGCCCGACACCGGTCCCTTCGCACTGAAACTCGGCCAGGGCATCACCGGCTGGGTCACGCAACACGGCCAGCCCTTGCTCGTGCCCGACGTCAGCGCCGAGCCGCGCTACATCGCGCTTCGCTCGGCCGTGCGCTGCGAGATGGCCGCTCCGCTCCTCGTCCGGGGCGAGGCGGTCGGCGTGATCAACGTCGACGCCGACCACCCGCACGCCTACACGCCCGACGACCTCTCCCGGCTGGTGCGCTTCGCCCATGAAATCAGCCGCACGCTGGAACGTCTGCGGGAACTGGAGCGCCTCCAGCGCGAATCCGCCCAACTCGAGACGCTCGTCGAACTCGGCCACTCGCTCGTCGCCCGGCTTGAGGAAGGCGACCTGCTCGCCACGCTCACGCGCAGCGGACGCGGGCTCTTCGACGCGCGCCTGTGCACGCTGCACGCCTGCGATCCCGCGCAATTGATGTTCGAATTGCAGGCTTGGAGCAGCGAACTGAATTTCCCCGACGCCGTGCTCCGCCGCGACCCCTTCGCGGCCGAACAATCGTTGCTCGCCACGGCGCTGCGCGCGGGCCGCGTGGTCGAATTCCAGGATCTCACGGCCGAGGCCGTGCGCGGCGCGCCCGATCTGCCGACCGACGGCTCGCTCAGCTCGCTCCTCGCCGCGCCGCTGTTGGTCGACGGCGCGCCCGCCGGCGTGCTCGCGGTGTTCACCGCGCAACCGCACCGCTTTTCCGACGCGCAGAAACGCCTCCTCGCCGCGCTCGCCGCCTTCGCCACGGTGGCGTTGCACAACGCCCGCCTCTACGCGCGTGTCTTCCAGTCGGAGGAATCGCTGCGCAAGAACCAGACGCTCACGACGCTCGGCCTGCTCGCCGCCGAGATCGCGCACGAGATCCGCAATCCGCTCACCGTGATCAAGCTCCTCCACGGCACGCTGGGCACGGATTTCGCGCCCGACGACCCGCGCCGCCGCGACCTGCAGGTCATCACCGAAAAGATCGAGCAGCTCGAGGGCATCGTCGCGCGCGTGCTGTCGTTCGCCCGCGCGCCGGCCACGCTGCATTCGCGCTGGCCGCTTGCCGCCGTGCTCGAGGACACGCTGCACCTGCTCCGCGCCAAGCTCAGCCAGTCGGGCGTCCAGCTCCGCTACACGCCGCCCGCGCCCGGCGTGGCGATCGACGCGCACAAGGGGCAGTTGCAGCAGGTCTTCCTTAACCTCGCCCTCAACGCCGTGCAGGCCATGCCGCACGGCGGCACGCTCACGGTGCATTGCGCCGCGGCGGATGGCGCCGCGCGGCTTGACTTCACCGACACGGGTTCGGGCATCCCGGAGGAAATCCGGCCGCGCATCTTCGAGTCGTTCCTCTCCGGCCGCGCCGGCGGCACGGGGCTCGGTCTCGGCATCGCG
>CAYYVB010000379.1:2228-3267 GCA_964475035.1 uncultured Opitutaceae bacterium
CCTTCGGCGCGATATTTTCGCTGCAACTCCCCCGCCCCATGCCCTTCGTCTCGATGTCCCAATTGCCGCCGAAGCTCATTTTCAACGGCACGATCCGCGGCCACTACGCCCACCTGGAGCGCACCACGTTCGGCGAGGTGCACCTCGATGCCAACACGGTCGTCCCGCTGCACCAGCACCCGCACGAGCAGGTGACCTACGTGATCGAGGGACGCTTCCAATTTACAGTCGGCGACCAGACGACCATCCTCGAGCCCGGCATGGCCGCGCTCATCCCCGGCAATACGCCGCACGGCGGGACCACGCTGACCGCCTGCAAGGTCGTCGACCTCTTCGCCCCCGTGCGCGAGGACTACCGCACGTAAGTCAGGGCGTAGGTTGCGCGATCGCGCGCCACGGTGGCGGCGGGAGTGGCAGGCAAGCCCGCCGCCTGCCCCGCGGCGCGAGTCCTCGCGGATTTTGCGGTGGCCTCCGGTCTTTGTAGCTGCGGTCGTAAGACCGCAGTCAATCGACCGCCGCCAACTCGACTCCTCATGCGCCCCCGTCTTCTCGCCGCTCTTGTCATGCTCGCCTGGATTGCCGGCAGTATGGCGTTGCTGCTGCTGTTCCGCGGCGTGCCACTGCGCGTGCGCGGGCTGCTCATCCTCGGAAGCCTGCTCGTGCTCATCGGCGTGATCGGCTGGATGAAGCTCGTCCGCGCCGCGCGCAAATAAAGACGGCCGGCGTGGCGGCCGGCCGTCTTTGTTGGGGTAGTTTGGGGGAACCGCAATGGCGGGACCGCTCACTCCTCGAGCTCGACGTTCCAATACGCGAGGTCGAGGAAATCCTTCCACTTCTCGTGGCCGTGGTTGCCGAGCACGAGGGAAATGACCGGACGCCACTTCGGGCGGACGGGTTTGCGCATGAGCCGCATGTGCGCCTCGTGCGGGAGGCGGTTGGCTTTGCGCGTGTTGCACTTGATGCACGAGCAGACGATGTTCTCCCACGTCGTCTTGCCGCCGTAGTGGCGCGGGATGACGTGATCGAGGTTGAGCTGCTC
>CAYYVB010000380.1:0-3247 GCA_964475035.1 uncultured Opitutaceae bacterium
TTCAAGAAGAACCCGTTCGCCTCGGTCGACCAGACCGGCGTCGGCCAGCTCATGAAGATCGCGATCGAGAAGGGCTCGCAGACCCGCCCCGGCATCAAGCTCGGCATCTGCGGCGAACACGGTGGCGATCCGGACTCGGTGAAGTTCTGCCACAAGATCGGCCTCACCTACGTCTCGTGCTCGCCCTACCGCGTGCCGGTCGCCCGCCTTGCCGCCGCGCAGGCCGCGATCGCCGATCTAAAGGCAGCGAAGAAGTAACCGAGCGATCAATCTGCTCCTCACGAGGCCCGCCCGCATGGCGGGCCTTTTTCTTTCCGTGCCAGCCAGCCGCAGCCGCAGGATATTCTGATCGCCTCGACGAGGTCGCCAACGGATTAATCCACAAGGACCATGCCGCGCAGAGATAATGGTTTTGCCCCGGGTATTCATCACGTCCATCCTTCAACCCAACTTCTCTCCAGCATGAAACTCCGTTCCCTCCTCGCCGCGCTCGCCTTCGTCGGTGCGCTTTTCTCCGGTGCCCTCGCCCAGGACGCCGCTCCCGCCCCCAGCCCCGCCGCCGCCGATCTCCAGGCGCTGGTCCAGAAGATCAGCGGCAAACTCCGCGCCGGTGAACGCACGGCAGCCGCGCTCGCACCCGAGATCGCAGAGTTCGACGCGCTCCTGGCCAAGTATCCGGCAAAGAATGATGACTCCGCCCAAATCGCACTCATGAAGGCGATGCTTTACTTGCAGGTCCTCGGCGACGAGGAGTCCGCCAAGACGCACCTCACCGCCCTCGTCGCCAACTTCCCCGGCACGAGGCCCGTCGCCCAAGCCGAGCGCATCCTGCAAAGCATGACGCCCGAGGCGAAGGCCGCCGCGAAAGCGAAAGCCGATGCCGAGGAGGCCCAGCTCGCCGCCCTCATCGGCTCGCCCGCTCCGGAGATGGACTTCACTTGGTCCTCCCTGCCCGACGTAACGAAACTCGCCGACCTCAAGGGCAAAGTCGTCGTCATCGACTTCTGGGCCACCTGGTGCGGACCGTGCATCGCGGCATTTCCGAAGATCCGCGAGGAAGTCGAACACTTCAAGGGCTCGCCCGTCGTTGTCCTTGGCGTTACCAGCCTCCAAGGCCGCGTGCACGGCATCGAGCCGCGCCCGATCGATGTGAAGGACAATCCCGAGAAGGAATACGCCCTCACCGCCGAGTTCATGAAGAAAAAGGACATGACTTGGCCCGTCGCGTTCAGCACGCAGAACGTCTTCAATCCTGACTACGTCGTGCGCGGCATCCCGCACCTCGCCATCATCGCTCCCGACGGCACCGTCCGCCACAACGGCATGAATCCCCACGACCCCGAGGCCGATGTCGTGGGCAAGGTCACGGCCATTCTCAAGGAGTTCAACCTCCCGACGCCCTGAACGGGCCGTCCGCTCTTCCCGCGCAGGCTCGCACCTGCTGGTCCCTTCGCCCCGGCCTTCGCGCCGGGGCTTTTTTTGCGCCACGATTTGGACTCAAGCCGGCACGCCCTCGGCCGATTTGATGGTGGCGATTCATTTCGCGCCGCCGACGCATGCCCGCCACGCAGCCATTCACCGACGCCCTCATCCAGGACTCCATTGCCAAGGCCGTGCAGAACGTCGCGCGCACGCTGCTGCACCATGACGCGGAACTGGTCGCCCAAGTGCCGGCCGCGGAAACCGCTTCTCCGCCGCTCACCTTTCAGGTCATCGGCAACGTCGGCTTCGCCGGTGAGGCCAACGGCATCGTCTATCTCTGCATGAGCGACGACTTCGCCCGCTTCGCCGTCGGCACCGTGCTCGGCTTCACTCCCGCCGAAGTGGACTTTCACGGCCCCGAGGTGATGAAGGATGCCATCGGCGAAATCACCAACATGACCGTCGGCGGCTTCAAGAATGCGCTCTGCGACCTCGGCTTCCCCTGCAAGCTCACGCTCCCGACCATCGTGCAAGGCCGCAACCTGACCGTCGCCGCGCTGAAAGGGACGACGCGCCACCTCTTCCGCTTCACGTGCGCATCGCACCTCCTCGTGGCCGACATCCAGCTCAAGTGCGAGTGAGCTTCCGCAGTGCGAAATCGCCTTCCGCTCCCTCGTGCGCTTTGAGCTAAAGATCGGGCAGGTGCCGTGGCTTCAACTTTTCCTCGCCTCCAGTTCCTCCCAGCGGGCGAAGGCGGCGGCGTGCTCGCGCTCGACGGCGTCGAGGCGGGCCTTCACCTCGGCGAATTTGGCGCCGGCGGTCTTGTAGAAAAGCGGATCGGCGAGCTTGGCGCCGAGCTCGGTCTGCTCGCGTTCGAGCGCCTCGATGCGCGCGGGCAACGTGTCGAGTTCGGCGCGTTCCTTGTTCGTGAGCTTCTTCAGATTCGTCGGCTTCGACGTAGGGACGACCTGCCCGGTCGTCCGCTCGGTGTCATTTTTCAGTGAAGCGGGCCGCTCCGCCCTAACCGCCAGCTTCTTCAGCTCAGCCTGCCAGTCGCTGTAGCCACCGACGTAGTCGCCGATCCGGCCGTCGCCTTCGAAGACGAGCGTGCTGGTGACGACCTCGTCGAGGAATTCGCGGTCGTGTGAGACGAGGAGCAGCGTGCCTTGGAACTCGACGAGCAAGTCCTCGAGCAGATCGAGCGTCTCGGCGTCGAGGTCGTTGGTCGGTTCGTCGAGGACGAGGACGTTGGCGGGTTGCGTGAAGAGCTTCGCGAGGAGGAGGCGATTGCGCTCGCCGCCGGAGAGCACGCGCGCGGGCGTGCGGGCGCGGACCGGCTCGAAGAGGAAATCCTGCAGGTAACTGATGACGTTCCGTGTGCGGCCCTCGATGGTGACGGTCGGGTTGCCGTTGGCGATGTTGTCGGCGACGGTCTTGGCGTCGTCGATCTGGCCGCGGAGCTGGTCGAAGTAGACGACCTCGAGGTTGGTGCCGTGCTTGATGACGCCGGAAGTCGGCTGGAGTTGGCCGAGGAGGAGCTTGATCAGCGTGGTCTTGCCCGCGCCGTTGGGGCCGAGGATGCCGATCTTCTCGCCGCGATTGATGGTGATGGAGAAATCGCGGAGGACGGTCTTCCCGCCCGGCCACGTGTAGGTGACGTTCTCGGCCTCGACGACCTTCTGGCCGCTGCGTTCGGCCTCGGCGAGCTTGAGGTTGGCGGAGCCGACGCGCTCGCGGCGGGCGCGGGCTTCGGCGCGCATGGCTTGGAGAGCGTGGATGCGCGCGGTGGCGCGGGAGCGCTGGGCCTTCACGCCGCGGCGGATCC
>CAYYVB010000381.1:0-3247 GCA_964475035.1 uncultured Opitutaceae bacterium
ACCCCGATGAAATCGTCCGCCCCGAACAGCGCCGGCAGTTGGAAAGCTATGTCATCGCCAAGAAGCTGCTCGTCCGGAAAAGCACTGAGCCGGTGGAGCATCTCCTTGCGCAACGCGAACGACTCGGTCGCGGCCTGAGCTTTGCCGACGTTTCCGCCCTGCTCCTCACGCAGGAACTCGGAGCCGATTCGGTGCTCGCCACTGGCGACCAACTTCTCCGCACCACAGCGACGCGCGAGAAAGTGAAGGTTTGCGGTATTCTCGGTCTGTTCGACCAGATGGTGGAGCCGACCGCGCCGGGCTTGCGGCCGACTTTGCCGCGAGCGGTGGCTGCCGCGAAGCTCAAGCTGCTAATGGAGCACCCCGAGTGTCGGCTTCCGCATGAGCGATGTGCCGAGAAAATCAAGAAGTGGCGCGCCAAAGGGAAGTGAAGCTACCGTGGTTCGCCTCGGCGGAGTGCCACAGAATCTAACCTAACATGTCAGTCGGCGCCGCGTAAGTCATGACCTCCGAATGGTGGGATACCTCGACCCGGATAAGCTCGGGCGTGCCGTTCGCGGTAGACGCCAATGGGCGCTGGCGCGATGTGTCCTCGGTCAGCCGCGGTAAAGCGTGCGGCTGCTTCTGCGCCGAATGCCGCAGTCCGCTCATCGCACGGATGGGCGAGGTCCGCGTCCATCATTTCGCCCACGAAGGAAAGCGGGAATGCCGCGCCGCGCTGGAAACATCCATCTTCGGAATGGCGATAGCATTGCTGAGCGAGCCAGGTGTGGCTGTCGGCCCTCCCCCATCGGCCTCAATCCACGAGATCGCCCGAGCCGCCGGGACTTCGCCCGTCGTTGCCGATCGGGCCTTAAAAGAACTCCGTGTCGACCTTTCCGCACGTTCTGCGCCCATTCTACTCAGATCGCCACGCGTTGTCTCCCGCGAACTCCGGAGCTCCACCGCGAGCCAGCCCGATCTAGTGGATGAAGCAAGTGACCTCGCCATCCACTTCCTCTCGTCGAGCAAACAGTTTTACGCCGTGCAACAAGCCCCGCGAGCCGCGCACGGCCGCATTCTCGTCATCAATCCGTTGGTCTTCGCCCGAGGCTGGCAGCTGGTCTGTGATCCTGACAGCACCTCGCTGACGATCAGTTCCTCCACGGATTCGTTCCGCGCTTGGTTGGGGAGTTCGAGCGAGGGCCGCGGCTGGCTTTTCTGCCGCGATCAGCAGGAGCTCGTTCAGCAGGTTCGCGACTGGGTCGCTCGACAGCCGCCGCCGCCGCCACCACCGAAACCAATCGAGCGTTTCGCCACGGAGCGGAGAACCTTTACGCCATCTCTGACATTTGCGTCGAAGCCGCCGAAGCCTCCTGCACCGAACGAGCCCAACCGCACGCTGCGCATGGACGCCGGGGTATGCCCGCGCTGCGGAGGTCCGCAGGACGTTATCCTTTTCGGGAGTGGCTACTTCGCTGGGGTCAGGATGCTGACGTGTAGAATTGACCCTCACCATCCGCAGACCCATCTGGGGCGGGCCGAGAAAGCGTGAGCGAACACGGCGAGTGCGGTCTCGATGGGCCTGCAAACGCTGCGCCTACAGGAAAGGCCTCAGCAAAGGTAAGAGCTTCAACCAAGCGCTTGCGTAGCGACTCGCTCGGCGCGAAGAAATAACCCGGCCCACCAAAGAACAGACTTCCACCAAGCCTGCTGGCCTCGTGCCCATATTCGCCTTTCGGCTTTGGACGTTACGGCGTATGGGAGCCAGCCCGTTGAACTGCGACGACGGCGGTGGACCGAGTTAAAATTAAAGTGATTCGAGTGCTGCGAGCTCATTGAGCTCGTCGAGGATCTCGGGTTGTCGTTGCTGGAGAAACCTTTTTACCTTCACGTTATCCAGGAGCTTGCGCACGTAGCGCTGCGCGGCGCCCAAGTGGAGAGTGTTTTGTCCGTATTCGTCTTGGAAGATCCTGAAGTCGCGCTCGAGGCTCTCCATTTCCCGCTCCATGCGAGCAATCTCTTCCGCGGATAGACCTTTCACTCTTTTCGGTTCGTCCGGCTTCGCCAGCTGGTCGCGGCTTGTTCCGACCAAAAGAGCACGCGCGTAAGCGAAAGTGTAGTTGTTGCCGCTGACCATCAGCTGGGCCATCTCGATCTGGCGAAGCGACTTTACCTGCTTGAGTATCCGCAGCGCGCGCTCGGTGATCGGTTTTTCCTTCAGGATCTGCACGGCCTCGGGGTGTAAACCGTCGAGGAGATTTTTCCCTTGGATGATCTTCTTCACGTCGATGTCTAGCGCCTCGGCGATTTGTTTCTCCGACACACCTCCCTCGAGCGCCTTCATGATCATCCGGTGCTCTTGGATGAGTGAGAGGCGGTTTACCTTGTCGTTGAACGTGAAGGCGTCGTCGTCCGTGGAAATCAGACACGGCGCCGTTGGACGTTGTAGCTCCTGCAGTGCTTTCAGACGAAGATGGCCATCAAGCAACAGATAGGTCCCCTTCGCTTCCTTGTTAGGATGGACGACTAACGGCTCAACGACTCCGATTGCGCGGATCGATGCCAAGATCGCACGATACTTTCCGAAGCAGCTGTCAGACGGCTTAACCTGCCGAATAGGCAGCATAGCCGACAACTCCAGTTCGATTCCGCGGCGCTCGAAGCCAAGACGAACTTTAGTGGGCGAGTTCATGACTGTTGCATACGTTCAACGAGGAACTTCGGCAGGGTGTCCAAGTCCTCCGCTCGCAGGAGGGTCGTGAAGTTCTCGTCCGCCATGAGCGCGCGGAATGCCGCGGCAAGCGAGAGCAGCCGCGACTCACACGCACGCGCTTTTCGGACCATCAGCTTTTGCCGCTGCGTCTCCTGCTTGTAGGCGAGAATCAATCCATCCGCGGTCGTTCGGCGTCGCGCGCGCATCTTTGCATCGCTGCCGTAGGTTTTGCCGAAGCTCTTCCTTTGCTCAAGCAGCCGTCGAAATGTCGAGAGGCTCGCCTGCTTCATGGCCTTCTTTTCGTAAGCCTCGACGAGTATGCGTTGAGCTGACTCATCATCGACGCCGGCAATGTGGACCGCGATCGTGATCGGCAAGCGACCAAGCAGAACCGCGTCCAGAATCCGCTCCTCTCCTTGCTCGAGTAGCTTGAGGATTCCCTGCAGGTATTTGTCCGCGAGGCCGGTTTTGCGTGCGATCTCTTCAACCGAATTCCCCTGCTGCTGCATCCACTGAATCATTTTAATTTGATCCAGCGCGCGAACCCGACGA
>CAYYVB010000382.1:0-3238 GCA_964475035.1 uncultured Opitutaceae bacterium
CGACCAGCTCGCCCAACTCGAGGCCACTCTCGGCAACCTGCGCGAGGCCGTGCTCATCGTCGACGAGGTCAACCTCATCCACCTCGCCAACCGCGCCCTGCGCGAGATGTTCCCGCGCGCCCCCGAGCTGCTCAACGTGCGGCTCGAGCTCATCGTGCGCAGCGCGGCGTTCCTCGACTACGTGCGCGCCACGCGCACGGGCCAGGCCCTGCCGCGCCAGGAATTCGAGCTCGTCGACGGCGACACCGCGACGTGGATCGAAGTCTCGGGCGCGCCGATCCCGTCGCCCGACGGCAAGGCGCCGTGGGCGCTCTTCGTCATCCACGACATGACGAAACAGCGCGTGCTCGAGCGCATGCGCCGCGATTTCGTCGCCAACGCCTCGCACGAGCTGCGCACGCCGCTTGCCGTCATCAAGGGCTACGTCGAGACGCTCGTCGATGGCCACGACACGATGGCGCCGGAGGACCGCGGCAAATTTCTCCGCACCATCCAGCGCCACAGCGACCGCCTCAACGCCATCATCGCCGACCTGCTCACGCTCTCGCGCCTCGAGTCCGCCACGCCCGGACTCGCCTTCGCCGCGCTCGAGCTGCGGCCCTTCCTCGCCGACCTCCTGATGGACCTCGCCGATCGCGCGCGCGCCAGCGGGCACGTCCTGCAACTCGACGCGACCGACGACCTCGGCCTCGTGCAGGTCGATGCGGAGAAGCTCACGCAAGTCGTCACGAACCTGCTCGACAACGCGCTGAAGTATTCGCCCGGCGGCTCGCGCGTGCAGCTCGAGGCGCGCCGGTTGTCCGCTTCCGACGAGATCGAGATCATCGTGCGCGACAACGGCCCCGGCATCCCCGCCGCGGACCTGCCGCACATCTTCGAGCGCTTCTACCGCGTCGAAAAAGGCCGCGCCCGCGAAAGCGGCGGCACGGGCCTGGGCCTCAGCATCGTGAAGCACATCGTGCAGCTCCACGGCGGCCGCGTGTGGGCCGAGAGCGAGGCAGGGCAGGGGACGGCCGTTTTCGTGCGCCTCCCGCGCGGCGGCGCGGTGGGCGCCGTGTCCGCGGAGTAAGCGCAGGGAATCGATCCGCATGGAGGGCGGGGTCGCCTTGCAAACGCACTTGCCGCGGGCGCGGGCACGCGGCGGACTCGCGCGCGTGACGTTCAAACCGGAATTCCTCGCCCGTGTGGCCGAGCGCCGCGTCGACCTGCGGCGCGAGCTGGCGGCGCTGTTGCCGGAGCCGCGTGCCCTCGTGTGGGAGATCGGCTGCGGCCACGGGCATTTCCTCGTGCGCTACGCGCAGGAATTCCCGGAGAAATTCTGCCTCGGCATCGACATCATCCTCGACCGCCTGCTGCGCAGCGGGCGCAAGCGCGACCGCGCGCGGCTCGGCAACTGCCACTTCCTCCGCGCGGAGGCGCGCGAGTGCTTCAATGAGTTCCCGGCGGGCGTGACCTTCGCGGAGGTGTGGGTGCTGTTCCCCGATCCGTGGCCGAAGGCCCGGCATCACAAGAACCGGCTGCTGCAGGCGGATTTCTTCGCCGCCATCGCCAGCCGGGCGGAGCCGGGCGCGCGGTTTTATTTCCGCACGGACCACGAGGAGTATTTCCGCGCGGTCGAGGCGGTCGTGGCAGGATTGCAGACCTGGCGGCGCGATCCGTCCGCGCCGTGGCCGCTGGAGCAGGAGACGGTGTTTCAGGCGCGCGCGCCGCGGCACTTCTCGCTCGTGGCGGTCAGGACATCACATCCAGCGCCAGCAACAGAATTAGTTGGGCCAGGGCAGCCACCCCCAAGAGCGCCCACGTCGCCTGCATGAACGGGTCGCGCGCGAGCTTGCGCTCGCCGTTGGCGTAGCGCGGCGGCTCGGTGCGTTGGAGCAGGGCGCGGGTGGCGGGGTCCATGTTTTACAAGTCGCGCAGCCGGGCGCGCGAGGCAAGCCCGGTGTGGGCGCGAGCAAGCCGGGGTGGGGTGGGGCGAAGATTCGCCGCGCCATTAGCCGCGCGGGGTGAAAAACGCGCCGGGGCTAATTCCCGGAAGAGGCGCGGTGAATTTGTATTTCGGGGGTTGACGGTTTTCGCGGGGGAAACCTACCTGTTCGTCTCTTTTCCCGAAGGGACCCCATTCGGACCAGCATGCGTATCCTCAAGCATTTCCTCGGACTCGCCACCGCGCTCATCGCGGCCCCCGCCGCTTTGGCCGTGGATCCCAAGGCCTCCGTCCTTTTCGACCTCGGCGGCGGCTGGCGCATC
This sequence comes from uncultured Opitutaceae bacterium, assembly GCA_964475035.1. Taxonomy (GTDB): domain Bacteria; phylum Verrucomicrobiota; class Verrucomicrobiia; order Opitutales; family Opitutaceae; genus Didemnitutus. The sequence continues at coordinate 2,248 of CAYYVB010000382.1, forward strand.
ACCAACAGCATGATCACGGGCTGGATGATCTCGCTGATCATCATCACGCTCATCCTCATCGCCGTCGGCAACCCGAAGGTCCTACCCGGCAAGGCGCAGTCCGTGTTCGAGTCGCTGATCGAGGCGTTGCGCGACCTGTTCGAGCCGATCGTGGGCAAAAAGGCGTTCCCGTTCGTCTTCCCGCTGCTCGTCACGCTTTTCATCTTCATCCTCATCCAGAACTGGTCCGGCCTGCTGCCGGGCGTCGGCACGGTCGGCTACGGCCACGAAGTCGACGGCAAGTTCCACATGACGCGCCCGTGGGTGCGGCCGTTCACGGCGGATTTCAACAGCACCATCGCGCTCGCGATCATCTCCTTCGGCGGCTTCATCATCGCCATCCTGCGCTTCGCCGGCCCGAAGCTCATCCTCTGGGACCTTTTCGGCAACAAGGCCGACAAGAAGGAAACGCCCGGCTGGCTCTATCCGATCCTCTCGCTCGTGTTCCTCGTCGTCGGCTTCATCGAGGTGTTCTCCATCTCGATCCGCCCGTTCACGCTGTCGGTGCGTCTCTTCGGCAACGTCTTCGGCGGCGAAAATCTCCTCCACGGCACGGGCTTCTTCCCGGTGTTCTACTTCATGGAGCTGCTCGTCGGCCTGATCCAGGCGACGGTCTTCACGCTCCTCTCCGCCGTCTATGTCGGCCTGATCTGCAACCACGGCGACGACCACGACCACGCGCACGACGACGCCCACGCCGAAGCCCACCACTAAAAACTTTCCCGTCGGGAGCGTGCCAACACTGCGCGCACGGCGGCAATCCAACCAACAAAACAAACACCACCATGTATCCCGTCATCGCTGAAATCACCGGCAACATCGCTTCCGCCTTCGGTCTCCTCGGCGCCGCCATCGGCGTCGGCATGATCGGCACCAAGGCCGCCGAGTCCGTCGGCCGCAACCCCGGCGCGTCCGGCAAGATCCTCGTCCAGGCCATCATCGGTATGGCGCT
>CAYYVB010000383.1:0-3234 GCA_964475035.1 uncultured Opitutaceae bacterium
CATCTGCTCGGCGCTCGCATAGGTCGCGGCCTTGTCGGACTGGCCGATCATGATCGGCATCACGTCGCAGGCGCGGCAGATCTCCTCCACCTGGAAGCGCCGCGTCTCGAGGTGCTGCGCGTCGACGCCCGTCATCGACGTCTGCGTGAACTCGGCCTTGCGGTCGAGGATCATCAGGCCGGCGCCGTTGGCCGTCCACGCCTCCTTGATCGCCTTGCGGAGCGGCGCGATCTGCTCCTCCTTGAGCACGCCCTCCATGGACACCACGCCCGAGGGCCGCACGCCGTCCTTGTGCATCTCGGCCTGGCTCGTCTCGGTCGCCAGCGCGAGACCGATCGCCTCGCGCGCGAAACGCACCGCGTCGAGCCCGAACCAGCCGTTCCAAGACGGGCCGCGCAGATGCCACATGTCCTCGGCCGGGATCTCGCGCTCGCCTCCGTCGGGCATCCGCACCTTGTAGGCGAGCGAGAAATCCGCGCGCTGCTCGACCGTCACCATGCCGGGCGGCAGCGGCAGAAGCTCCTTGATCCTGCGGTCGGCTGCGGGGCCGACGCGCACGATCCAGACGAAGGCGTTGCCGCACAGCAGCCGGTGAAGCATGAGCTGCTGCCGGAACTGGAACGCGGTCTGGAAGCCGTTCGGGCGGCGGTAGACGATCTCGTAGAGCGGATGATCCACCGCCGGGCGGCGCTTCGCGCCGTCAGCCTTCATCAGCTTGAACGGCACCTGCGCCACGCCGTTGCCGACCTTGCGCGTGCAGGCCCACACGGCCGTCACCTCGAGCGCGGTCAGCCAGCTCACCGGCTGGCCGGATTTCGTCTCGCGCCCGCGCCGAATCTCCGCCAGCAGATCCGCCGACGACATCTTGTGGCCGCGCAGCGCGCGCCACGCTTCTCCCAGGCGGCCGATCACGGACATGCGGGCTTGGCCTCCGGGGCGCGCGTCAAACCGCGACGGAAGCGCCGGTTTCCCAGAACGATTTCTCCGGGGCGGCGCCCTGGAGGATCACGGCGACGAGTGCGACCGCGGCCACGGGGCCGTCGATCTTGTTCTCCTCGCGCTCCTTGCGGGGATAGACGTTGTCCTTGCGGTCGCGCACGGCGGTGACGTTGCCCATCATCCACCGCATCACGGGGCTGCCGTCATGTACGATGGCGCCCTTCGCGATCAGCGCGTCGAATTCCTTCATCGGCTCCGAAAAGGTGAGCACGGTCGGGCGCACCTCAAGACACGGCAGGCCCTGGTCCTGCAGCAGCCGGACGAGGTGCATGGCCTGGTGCGGATCGTAGGCGACGTTCGTGACGACGTGGCGCTTCGCGTCGTCGAGCACGTCGTCCTTGATCGCCTCGTAATCGACGACGTCGCCCTCGGTGACCTTCAGCCAGCCCTGCTCTTCCCAGCCGCGGTACGACGCATTGGCGCCGTCGGACACCGCCGCGCGCGGCAGCCAGAAGTCGCAGAGCAGCGCCAGGCGCGACGGGCGGTCGCCCTCTGCCGGCAAGCGGAAGCCCTTGATCTTCGCGTTCACGTCGCGCTTGCTCGCGAGATCGAGCGAAATCACGCACTCGGCGTCGCCGAAATCACGGCTGCGCAGCGATTCGTCGGCGCAGCGATCCCAGGCGTCGAGATCGAAGAACGCGGAGGCCGCGTTGATCCAGACGTTGAGGCGCTTCATGCGGAAATCGGCGCGCGACTTCGGATTGTTGCGCGCCTTGTGCGCGAGCGCGCGCATGTCGTGCGGCAGCACCGACACGCCGTAGTTCGGATTCGCCTTGCGCCAAGTGGCCTCGGCGTAGATGTCGTCGCCCTCGTCGATCGTGTAGATGATGCCGAAGGTGAGCTCGTCCTTCAGCACGCCCTTCAGGATCTTCTCGACGTATTGCCGCTGCTCGTAGCAGACGCCCGACTGGTCGGCGCCTGCGGTCGTGATGTTCCACATCATGGGCTGGGCGCGGCTGCCCATCGCGGTCTCGAGCACCGCGTACAGATCGCGGCCCTTCCACGCGTGCAGCTCGTCGTTGAGCGCGAAGTGGAGATTCGCGCCGTCCTGCGTCGAGCCCTTGCTGTCGATCGCCTTGAAGGTCGAATCGGTCTCGAGGCAGAGCAGCGAATGCGCGCGCACCAGCACGCCGAACTCGGTGCGGAAGGCCTCCGACTTCCGCGCCATCGACTGCGCGATGCCGAAGGCGATGCTCGCCTGGTCCTTCTTCGTGGCCGCGACGACGATCTCGGCGCCCTGCTCGCCGTCGACCGTGAGCATGTAGAGCGCCACCGGCGCCGACAGCGTCGTCTTCGCGTTCTTGCGCGGCACCTCGATGTAGACGCTGCGGAAGCGCCGCGCGCCCGTGACGCGCTCGAGCCAGCCAAACGGCACGGCGAGGACGAAGCACTGCCAGTCCTCGAGGCGGATCGTCGTCCGCGTCTTCGCCCAGGCGCCCTTGATGTGCGGGAAGAGCTCGACGAACGCGCAGACGCGGTTGGCCGCGGCCTCGTCGAACACGAACGGGAAGTCCGGGTCGTTGGCCGAGGCTCGATCGAGATCCGCGAGGTGTCGGCGGCAGGCGAAGAGCGTCAGCTTGGCGGCCGGCACGAGGCCGGCGACCACGGCCTCGGCGTAGTGCCGGGCGCGGTCGGCATAGGTAAGCGGCATCGTCAGGTGCGGCGCAGAGCGCCGAAGGGATTGCCGGGCCCAGGACCGTCGGGGCCGTAGGTGCCCGTGCCGGCGAGCGGCTTGTCGAAGAGATCGAGCTGGATGCCGGCGAGGCGGAGCTGCGCGACCGGGTTGAGGCCGAGGTCGGCCGCGAGCTTCAGCATGGTCTCGTGCGCGCGGTTCGCGACGACCCACCACTGCGAGAGCATGTCCACGTTCTTGCTCGACTTCACGACGGGCTTGTTGCCCATCTTGCGGAGCGCGTGGACGTATTGGCCGAAGGCCACGCAGTAGCGCCCGAGCTCCGCCTCGAAGAGCCGGATGTACTGCTTGCGCAGCTTGAGATCGGGCAGCAGTTGCGCCCACAGCGTGCGCGCGTCCTTGTTCTTCACCCAGGACGGCGGCGCGTCGGGATCGATCGACGGCGGCGGCGGCGGATCGCCCGTTTCCGTACCGCCGACGAGCGTGAGCTTGCCTGCGGCCAAGTCCTGCACCTTCGGGTTTCCCGGCTTGCGTCCACGCATGATCGTCTCCAACGGCGACGGGCGGTCGCGATACCCCGCCGCCCGCGATACCCCCTCCCC
>CAYYVB010000384.1:0-3227 GCA_964475035.1 uncultured Opitutaceae bacterium
CCTCGACACGCGGGTATTTGAGCCACCACTGCCAGGTGAGGCGAGGCTCGATCGGCACGTCGGCGCGTTCGGAGTAGCCGACGTTGTTCTCGTAGGGCTCGTCTTTCACCAACGCGCCGCGTTCCTTGAGGAGTTCGGCGGCTTTCTTGCGGCCGGCGAAGCGCTCCATGCCCGCGAGCTCGGGGCCGGCGAGATCGTTGAGCGTGCCGTCGGCGTTGAGGACGTCGAGCGGCGGGAGCGCGTGGCGCGAGCCGATCTCGAAGTCCACCTTGTCGTGCGCGGGCGTGATCTTGAGCGCGCCGGAGCCGAATTCCTTGTCCACGGCGCTGTCGGCGATGATCGGGATCTCGGCCGCGGGCCCGAGCGGACGGCGGACCTTCTTCCCCACCCAACCGGCGTAGCGCGGGTCGTCGGGATGAACGGCGATGGCGACGTCGCCGGGGATCGTCTCGGGACGCGTCGTCTTGACGGTGATGAACTCGCCCGGCGCATCCACGCGCTCGTAGCGCACGGTGTAGATCGAGCCCTTGGCGGGCTTCATGATCACTTCCTCGTCGGAGAGCGCCGTGAGCGACACGGGGCACCAGTTCACCATGCGCTTGCCGCGGTAGATGTAGCCTTTGCGGTATAGGTCGACGAACACCCCGAGCACGGCGCGCGAGTAATGCTCGTCCATCGTGAACTGCGTCCGGCTCCAATCGCACGAGGCGCCGAGCGCCTGCAATTGTTTCAGGATGATGCCGCCCTTCTCCTCGCGCCATTGCCAGACCTGCTCGAGGAACTTCTCGCGGCCGAGGTCGCGGCGGTGCTTCTTCTGCTTGCGCAGCTCGCGCTCGACGACGGTCTGCGTGGCGATGCCGGCGTGGTCGGTGCCGGGGAGCCACATCGCCTCCTTGCCCTCGAGGCGCGCGCGGCGGATGAGGATGTCCTGGATCGTGTTGTTGAGCACGTGACCCATCGTGAGCACGCCCGTGACGTTCGGCGGCGGGATGACGATGCTGTAGGCCGGCTTGGCGGGATTGACCCGGCCCGCGAAGCAATCGGCGGTCTGCCAGGCGGCATACCACTTCTTCTCAACGTCGCGCGGTTCGTAGCTCTTGGTGATCGAGGCCATGGGAAAGGTGAAGCCGCGCAGTGAAAGCCCCCGGCGCGCCCCCATCAACCTTTCTCTTCGCCCGGCGGCGGGGCACGGTGACGGTCAGCGCAGGTTTTCCAATTCGAGCAACCACTGTCGCCCCGCGCCGGCGGGCAAGGTGTGGAAGTCCGCCCGGGCCAGCGCGGCGCGCATCTCTTCACCCAGCAACTGGCGCAGCAACGGCAACAAACGCGGCAGGGCTTCGCGCCGGAGCACCACATAGAGCGGCAAGCGGAGCGTGTAGCCGTCGTGCAAGCTTTCAGGAGTCGGCAGGTAGGCGGCCTCGGTCAGGCTCGGGGCCAAGGCCAGCGCCCGCAAGCCGCTGCCGGTCGCGGGCACGGTGGGCGTCAATGCCACGCCTCCGCCGGCGGCCAGCACCCGGGCCGGCACAGCGTCGAGGGTTGGCACGAGCACGAGCGTGGATTTCAGTTCGGCCGCGGGAAAGAGCAGCCGTTGCGCCAGCGGCAGAGTCAGCGCCGCGGCAGGCGCCGGAGCCAGTGGCACGATGGCCCGACCGCGCCACTCGCCGGTCAGGCCGAGATCGCCCCACGTGGAATACGTTTCCGTCGCCCCCGCGGCGAACAACCCGCGGACCTGAGCGTGCGTGAGCTGGGTGAGAGGCAACGAATCGGACACGACGACGGCGATTGCTTGGGCGGCGAAAACTCGGCGGACCAAGGGTTCGCCGGGCGGCACTTCGCCGGGTGGCAGGGCGAAAATACCAAGATCGGCGGCGCCTGCCTTGAGCCGCGCCAAACCGGGACGTGAGCCGGTGAGCTCAAAGCTGAGCTCGTATTCCTCCAGCGCCGCCAGCCGTTGCAGGGTGGCGGCGAATTCTGCACCCAGCAGGTCGCTGCCAACGACGCGAATGGGCGCGGCTTGTGTGTTGCAGACGGCCATTCCGCCGAACAGCAGGACTAAAGCGAAGCGGCGGAGCGCACGCATCGTCGGTGGATCACTTCGACGCCCGCGGTGGACGCTCGTTGAGGTCGATCCGGTCGGCCCCGCGGTTGCGTTCGCCCTTGACCGCGGCCGGGCCAGCGGCGCCTCCGCCGGCATCATGGGCGTAATACGAATAATTCGCGGTATAATAGCCGTAATCCTCGCCGGTGCCGGTGGGCACTTGGTTGAGGATGACGCCGATGACGGTGGCCTTCAGGCCGTCGATGATCTGCTTCGCGCGCAGCACCATGCTGGCGGGATTGCGGCGGTGCTGGATCAGCAACACCGTGCCGTCGGAGATGCTGGCGAGGACGGAAGCGTCACTCACGCCGATGATCGGGGGCGAATCGAAGAGGATCTTGTCGTAATGTCCCTTGAACTCCGCCACGAGCGCGCGGAGCTTGTTGGCGTAGAGCAGGCTGAGCGTCACACCGGCGCCTGCGCCGGCGGGCAGCACGTCGAGTGCACCGGAGGTGTCGCGATGGATCGCGTCGGTCCACTTGATCTTGTCGAGCAGCACGTCCGTGAGGCCGGGCTCGCGCTCGATGTCGGCGAGCTTGTGCTGCGTGGGGCGGCGGACGTCGGAGTCGATCAGCAGCACGCGTTCGCCTGCGAGCGCCATGGTGAGGGCGAGCTGCCGGAGCGTGGTGGATTTGCCCTCACCGGGTCCGGCGGAGAAGATGCTGAGCGCGGTCGGCTGGCCGGCGCGGAGCGCGAGGTTGAGATTGGTCTGCAGGACGCGGAATGGTTCGCCCTCGGGCGAACCGGGCTCACGCACGGCGGAAGGATCGCGGGTGAACGGGATGACGCCGAGCACCGGCAGGTTGAGCTTCGTCTCGACATCGGCGACGTTGCGGAAGCTGGTGTCGAAAAATTCGACCAACACCGCGGCGCCGACGCCAAGGATGAGGCCGAAGACGCCGGCGAAGAGGAGATTGAGCGTCCAGTTCGGCTTCGAGGGGAAACGCGCGGGCTCGGCGGTGTTGAGGATCTCGATCGTCTTCTTCGGGACTTGGAAATCGATCTCGCGCTGGCGGAGGGTGAGCTTGAGCGTCGTCAGCAGTCGCTGTTCATCCTCCAGCTTGGTGGCGGCCTCCTCGAAGGGGCGCATGCGCTCGCGGGCGGAGAGAATCTGGTCGACGCGGGCCTG
>CAYYVB010000385.1:0-3226 GCA_964475035.1 uncultured Opitutaceae bacterium
GTCGAGGGCGCAGCCCTGAGCGAAGCGAATCAATCCATGCCGGGCAGCCAAATTGCACCGCAATTTGGATGAAGTTCATGGATGAGAACGAAGTTTGACGGAGCCCAGCGAAGGTTTGGCCGAGACATGAAACCGCCCTGCCGGAGAGCCGTCTTGGTAATGATGAAAATGCTCGTATTTGCGCTCGGGGTCTGGATTTCCGCCGTGGCCTCGTTGGCGGCGCCCTTGCAGCCCCTCGCCCTCGACGTCGCGGGAGTGGCCCGCGAGGCCCTGGTCGCCCTGCCGGCGAATCCGCCCGCCGACGGTGCGCCGTTGGTCTTCGTCTTCCACGGCCACGGGGGCTCGGCGCGGCAGGCGGCGCGCAGCATGCCGTTTCATCAGAACTGGCCGGAGGCGATCGTCGTTTATCCGCAGGGCCTGCCGACACCGGGTCGCCTGACCGACCCGGAGGGCAAAAAATCCGGCTGGCAACCTGCCGCGGGCGAGCAGGGTGATCGCGACCTCGCCTTCTTCGACGCGCTGCTGGCGGAGATGAAGCGACAACACCGGATCGACGCGCGCCGCATCTACGCGACCGGTCACTCCAACGGCGGCGGCTTCACCTACCTGCTCTGGGCCGAGCGCGGAGAGACCTTCGCTGCCGTGGCGCCGTCCTCGGCCTTGCTCCGTCCGCGTGACGGACGCGACCTCCGGCCGCTGCCGGTTTTCCACGTGGCGAGCCCGCAGGACGAGTTGGTGAAATTCGCGTGGCAGCGCCGCATGCTCGAGCGCGTGCTCACACTCAACGGCTGCCCGCCATTGCGGCCCGAGGCTGGCGGCCTCACCGTGTATCCGTCCACGCGCGGCGCCGAGGTGGCGGTCTACCTGCACGGGGGCGGACACAAGTATCCGACCGACTCAGCCCCGGCGCTGATCGTGAATTTTTTCCAGAGTCACGCGCGCCGCTGAGCGCTCGGGCCATGACACAGCGTTCGCAACCCGGCGTTGCCCTTTCCCGTCACCGGGGAATGCTGTGGTGCTGTGCTCGCCCTTGACCGTCCGCTGGTTCGCCCTCTCTGCGTGCTGACTTGGCTCCTCGTCGGCGCCTTGGTCATGTCCGCGACCGTCTGCGCCTCGACCCCGGCGGGCGCGACCTCGGTCGCGGTCGATGGCTGGCAACTCGTCTGGGCGGACGAATTCGACCGCGACGGTCCGCCCGATCCCGCGCATTGGACCTTCGAACAGGGCTTCGTGCGCAATCGCGAATTGCAGTGGTATCAGCCCGACAACGCGCGCTGCGTCGGCGGCTTGCTCGTCATCGAAGGCCGGCGCGAGAGCCGTCCGAATCCGCTCCACGAGTCCGACGCGAAGGATTGGAAGCGCGCCCGCACCACCATCGACTACACCTCGTCGAGCCTCACCACGCGCGGCAAACACGCGTGGCTTTACGGGCGCTTCGAGATCCGCGCGCGGATCGATGCCCGCGCCGGTCTCTGGCCTGCGATCTGGACGCTCGGCGTGCAGGGCCGCTGGCCGGCCAACGGCGAGATCGACCTGATGGAATTCTACCGCGACCAGATCCTCGCCAATCTCTTCTGGGCCGGTGCCGACCCGCACCAGCCCGCCGGCAGCGTCGTCCGCCAGCCGCTGACGAATTTCGGCGGCGCGGCGTGGGCGCGCGAATTCCACGTCTGGCGGATGGAGTGGGACGAGGACGAGGTCCGCCTCTACGTCGACGAGCAACTGCTCAACCGCACCGCGCTCAGCGACGCCATGCGGCGTGATCCGGCGGCGCCGCATCCGTTTCGCCAACCGCATTATCTCGTGCTCAACCTGGCGATCGGCTCGAACGGCGGCGATCCCGCGGCGACGGAATTTCCCGCGCGCTTCGAAGTCGATTACGTGCGCATCTACCAGCGCCGCGCCGCAGCGCCGTGAGCGAGTGCGGTCCGGTCGCTCGCTCCCGGTCAGGGAGCGGATGGCTTTCTGGCCACGATCTGAAACGCCGTGGCAAGCCGGTCGGAAACGAGGTCCGATCTGCCCGCGCGCCAAGCCAGCACCGGGAGCAGCACGCCACGCAGCAGGCGGTAAACCAGCGTGCGACGCAGCAGCAGCCATTCATGCACGATCCAGTGCAGCGTGTGATAGACGGTGTAGAGCGGTTTCAACTCCACGACCTCGAATCCGTGGTGCGTGAAGAGCCGCGCCAGTCCGTCCCGGGTGTAGCGCTGGAAATCGGTCGGCGATTTGTGCTCCGGCTGCAGGAAAGGCACGCTGGCGATGACCAGCCCCCCGGGTTTCAGCACCCGCCAAAATTCGGGGACGATCTCCTCGGGATTCTCGACGTGCTCGAGCACCGCGGTGCAGATGATGGTGTCGAAGGTCGCATCCGGCCGCGGAATCCGGTCGAGCGGGCTGTAGATCTGGATGTTTGTGCGGCGCTCGTCGTCATAACGCAGGTCCTGGTTCACCAACTCGCCGTCGACCAGATGCGAGAGGTCGCGCCAACCTGCGCCGGCGTTGAGGACACAGCCGCGGAATCTTCCCTTCGCCCGGTGCTCGGCCAGCTCGTGATCGATCGGCGGCCAGATCCGCTGTGGTGAGGTCAGGTTCCGGAATCGGCGGGGAATCATCCGGTCCAGCCAACAACTCCGGAGCGGCAATGTCCATCACGAGCCATGCCTATTGTCCCCCGGTCCGGGGCGCGCCGCGCCGCGGCGGCGCCTCAATCACTGTGCCGCAGCGCCTGCAGGATGTTCAACGAGTGGTCGCCGATGACCTCGATGTTGTTGAGGATGTCGATGTAGAGCATCTCGGACTTGATGATCTCGCCGTTGCCCTGCATGCGGCGGACGGACTCCTTGCGGAGCGTCATGCGGAGTTTGTCGATCAGGTTCTCGAGCTGGTAGGCGGTCTCCATGTCGGAGCCGGCCACGCCGGTCGTCAGACGGCTGGAGGCGAAATCCATGAACTGCAGCAGCACGTGCGAGAAATCGCGCACCTGCTTGAAGACCTCGGGCGGGAGCGTGCGCTTTTTCCGGTGTTTGCGCTCGGCGAGCATGACGAGCCGGTAGCCGCGGTCGCACATGTCCTCGAGCTCGGCGAGGATGCGGATCATCACCGTGACGCGCGCCATCGTGGCGTCGCTCACGCCGCCGGTGGTGCAGCGGAGGAGGTATTGCGTGGCCTCGACGGCGCGGCGGTCGCTCTCCTCCTCGAGGCCCTTGAGGCGCTTGACGGTGGCGTC
>CAYYVB010000386.1:0-3209 GCA_964475035.1 uncultured Opitutaceae bacterium
GCTTCACAAAGAAAAAGCCCGCCGCTGCCAAGTGAATCGGAGCGCGTTGCGGTCAACGCGCCCCGTTCGCCCCGTGCGCTCAGGCCCGGACCGTCATCGTGCCGTCGGCGGCGATCTTCTTCTGGATCTCGGCGAAGACGGCATTGACCTCGTCATCCGTGAGCGTGCGCTCGCCGGAACGGAACGAGAGCGAGAAAGCCAGGCTCTTCTTCCCCTCGGGGAGACCGGCACCTTGGTAGACGTCGAAGAGTTCGACGTTCTCGACGCTGAACTTCTGCGCCGCCTGGCGCGCGACCTTGAGGAGCTGCTTGCGCACCTCCTCGGCGTGGCGCGGGGCGTCGACGATCAGCGCGAGGTCGCGCAGCGCCGCGGGAAAGAGGCTGAAGTTCTGGAAGCGGCGATGACCGGACTCGGCCTTCAGGCGCTCGGGGAGGATGGCAAACATGCCGGCCCACACCTTGCCCTCGACGCCGGCATCGCGGACCATGGCGAGGTTGAGCAGGCCGAAACGGGCGGTCCAACCGCCCTTCATCTCGCCCGCGGCGGCGGCGTGGCCTTCCTGCCAGCCCCAGAACGCGCCGGTGATCGGCACGAGCGGTTGCGCGGCGAGGTTGAGCCCGGCCTGCGCCATGAGAATTTCCATGTGCCGCTTCACCGCGTAGAAATCCGGTTCGGGGCGGGTGAGCCACGCGCGGTCCTTCGGGTTGTGCGCCACGATGAAGCCGACGCCGACGCACTCGTGCACGGTGCCGTTCATCTCCATGAACACGCGGCCGGTCTCGCAGAGGCGCGCGACGCTGTTGCCGCGGGACTGGTTGAGCTTGAGCGATTCGAGCAGGCCGAGGACGAGCGTCGGGCGGAGGTTCGACTGGTCCTCGACGAAGGGATTGGCGAGCGCGAGTTCCTGCGCGGCGGATTCGGAGACCCAGGTCTTCATCTCCTTCGCGGAACGGAGCGTGTAGTTCACGCACTCGTGGAAGTGCTGGCCGACGAGGTAGTCGGTGACCTTGCGATTGAAGACGGCGATGGGATCGTCGTCGCCGTCCACGAGGGCCGGGCCGACCGCGGGTGCGGGCGGGACTTTCTCCGTGCCATACATGCGGAGGACTTCCTCAACGAGGTCGATGGGACGGTCGAGGTCGCCGCGGTAGCTCGGGATGTCGACCGTCCACTCGGGCGTGCCGTCCTTGAGCTCGGTCTCGCCGACGATGGCGAGGTTGAGGGCCTTGAGGCAGTCGCGAATGACGTCGTCGCTGAGGTCGAAGCCGAGGCGCTCGCGGATGAAGGCGGGCGTGACCTTGATCTCACGCGACCAGGGCTGCACGCCGCCGACCTTGAAGGAAGGACCGACGACGGTGCCGCCGGCGGTCTCGAGGAGGAGATCGACGGCGCGTTGCGCGGCCTCGAGCGTGCCGTGCGGGTCGATGCCGCGCTCGAAGCGGTAGGAGGAATCGGAGGCGAGGCCGAGGCGCTTGGAGGTCCAACGGATCGACTGCGGGCGGAAATAGGCGGCCTCGAGCACGATGTCGGTCGTGGTGGCGTCGACCTCGGCGTTGGCGCCGCCCATGATGCCGGCGACGACCATGGGGTTCTTGTCGTCGGCGATGACGAGCATGCGGCTGTTGAGCGCGCGCTCCTTGCCGTCGAGCGTGGTGAGCTTTTCGCCGTCGACCGCGCGGCGGATGACGATCTGGCGGCCGCCGATCTTCTTCGCGTCGAAGACGTGCATCGGCTGGCCGAACTCGAGCATCACGTAGTTGCCGACGTCGACGAGGTTGTTGATCGGGCGCAGGCCGACGGCCTTGAGGCGTTCCTGCATCCACGCGGGGCTAGGGCCGACTTTCACGCCGGCGAGGGCGATGCCGACGTAGAGCGGACAATCTTCGGGCGACTCGACGCGGATGTCGGCGAGGATGTCGGCGCGGTGGCCGTGCGTCTCGCCGCGGAACTTCACCTGCGGGTGGCAGAGGTCCTTGCGGAACCACGCGGCGAGTTCGCGCGCGATGCCGAGGTGGCTGATGGCGTCGGGGCGGTTGGGCGTGATCTCGATGTCGAACACGGTGTCACCCGGCGGCAGCACGTCGTTGATCGGCGCACCGACCGGCGTGGCGGCGTCGAGGATCAGCAGGCCGGCGTGATCGTCGCCGAGGCCGAGTTCGTCGGGGGCGCAGAGCATGCCGTCGGATTGCTGGCCGCGGATCTTGGATTGCTTGATGACGAAGTCGCCCGGGAGCACGGCGCCGGGGAGGGCGACGGGGACCCGGTTGCCGGCGTCGCAGTTGTGCGCGCCGCAGACGATGGTGCGCACGCCGCCGTGGGCGGGGCCGACGTCGACGGTGCAGACGGAGAGTTTGTCGGCGTTGGGGTGCTTGTCGCGGGTCTTGATCTCGCCGACGACCACGTGCTGGAGCGGCGGCAGGCCGGCGGCGGCCACGCCCTCGACCTCGAAGCCGACGAAGGTGATCGCGCGCTTGAGCTCGTCGACGGAGACGCCGTCGAGGTTCACGTATTGCTTGAGCCAGTTGAGGGAAATTTTCACGGAAGAGAGTTAACCACTGATTTTCACTAATCTCCCACTAATGGTCCGGCAATTAGTGCCCCATTAGTGCGGATTAGTGGTTCAAGAAAACTGCCGAAGGAAGCGGACGTCGTTCTGGTAGAAGTAACGGATGTCATCGATGCCGTAGACGAGCATCGCGAGGCGCTCGAGGCCCATGCCGAAAGCGTAGCCGCTCCAGACGTTGGGGTCGTAGCCGACGGCCTCGAACACGGCGGGGTCGACCATGCCGCAGCCGCCGATCTCGATCCATTCCTTGTTCACCTTGGGCAGGTGCTTGGCGGAGAGGTCGACCTCGAAGGAGGGCTCGGTGTAGCTGAAGTAGTGCGGGCGGAAGCGCGTCTTCGTGTCCTTGCCGAGGAGCGAGGCGAAGATGTAGTCGAGGATGGCCTTGAGGTCGCGCACGGTGACGTTCTTGTCCACGTAGAGGCCTTCGAGCTGGTGGAAGTTGGCGCTGTGGGTCGCGTCGGTGGTGTCGCGGCGATAAACGCGACCCGGCGAGATCACGCGGATGGGCGGCTGGCCCTTGAGCATGGTGCGGATCTGCACGGACGAGGTGTGCGTGCGGAGGAGGTATTTCTCGCCGTCGATCTTTTTCGAGACGTTGCCGAAGCGGGCGGCCTCGGGGAAATAGAACGTGTCCTGCGCGTCG
>CAYYVB010000387.1:0-3208 GCA_964475035.1 uncultured Opitutaceae bacterium
TGCCCGTCATCGCCGACCGCGAGTCGCGGCGCGTCGTCGGCACGATCCGCGCGCGGCGCCTCATCGCACGCCTGCTCGACACGCTCCCGCCGACGGGTTTGGCGTAGCGCAGGCGTCCCGTCTGCTCAGATCGGAATGCAGGCGGGACGCCTGCGCTACTTTCCGCTCGCCGCTGGCCGCTTGCGCCGCGCGTAAACGTCCGCACGCTCGACGGCATGTGGATTTCCCGCGTTCAGCTCTTTTCGGGCGCCGTGATCCTGTCGTCGCTCGGCTACCTCGTCGGCGCGCTGCTCACGCCGCCGGCCCGCCCCGGACTCGTCTCCACCCACGCCACCCGCGCCGCCGCCGAGGCGCGCGCCGTCACGCCGCGCCCCGACCTGCGCGAGGACGAGCGCCACACCATCGAGCTCTTCGAGCGCGCGTCGCGCTCCGTCGTCTTCATCACGACGCTCGCCGTCCAAGCCGATTTCTTCTCCCGCTACGCCAGCGAGATCCCCGTCGGCTCCGGCTCGGGTTTCGTGTGGGATGACCAGGGCCACATCGTGACGAACTACCACGTCATCCAACGCGCCGAGATCGCGCGCGTGACGATGGCCGACGGCAACACCTACGAGGCGCGCCTCGTCGGCACGGCGCCGGAAAAGGACCTCGCCGTCCTCCGCATCGACGCGCCCGCCGCCGAGCTCCGCCCGCTCGCGCTCGGCACGTCGTCCAACCTCCGCGTCGGCCAGAGCGTCTATGCCATCGGCAATCCCTTCGGCCTCGATCAGACCCTCACCACCGGCATCATCAGCGCGCTCGGCCGCGAGATCGAATCGCTCGCGCAGCTGCCCATCCGCGGCTGCATCCAGACCGACGCCGCCATCAACCCCGGCAACTCCGGCGGCCCGCTGCTCGATTCCGCCGGCCTGCTCATCGGCGTGAACACCCAGATCGCCACCACGTCGGGTGCCTCCGCCGGCGTCGGGTTCGCGATCCCCGTCGACGAGGTCAACTGGGTCGTGCCCGATCTCATCCGTAACGGCCGCCTCCTCCGCCCCACGCTCGGCGTGCAACTGGCCGACCCGAGCATCGAGCGCCGCCTGCGCATCGACGGTGCGCTCATCGTCGAGGTCGTGCGCGGCAGCGGTGCCGCCGCGGCCGGACTCCAGCCGACGCTCCGCGGCCGCAACGGCCGCATCCAGCTCGGCGACATCATCACCGCCATCGACGGCCGCCCGGTCCGCTCCTCCGCCGACGTCCCGCTCGCCCTCGAACGCCGCCAAGCCGGCGACACCGTGCGCCTGAAAGTCCGCCGCGGCCGCGACGACGTCGAAGTCGACGTGAAGCTCAGCGCCCCGCGCTGAGCTTCGAATCTGCCTTCAAGGTAGGGCGGGGCCGCTGGGCCGGCCGCGAGCGCGCTGCAGTCCGAGCGCAAACACAGTCGCGCCCAACCCCATCCGACACAGCGCGCATCCGCGCGGCGGTGACTCAAAGTCTGTTTGCCAAACCAGACCCCTCCGGTAGCTTCACCGGCTCACTCGCCGGCGATGAACGATCTCTCCGACCTCTACCAGTCCGTCATTCTGGACCACAACCGCCGCCCGCGGAACCGCGGTAAGTTGCCCACGGCCAACCGCGTCGCACACGGCGACAACCCGACCTGCGGCGACCAGTGCAGCGTGTTCATCCGCCTCGACGGCGACCGCATCGGCGACATCAGCTTCGACGGCTCCGGCTGCGCCATTTCGCAGGCCAGCGCCTCGCTCATGACGACCCAGCTCAAGGGCAAGACCGCCGCCGAGGCCGAGCAGCTCTACGGGCAGTTCCACCACATCGTCACCACCGGCGAACCGCCCGAGGAGATCAACGACCTCGCCGCCTTCGCCGGCGTCCACGCCTTCCCGGCCCGCATCAAGTGCGCCACCCTCGGCTGGCACGCGGCCCTCAACGCCCTCAAGGGCGACTCCACCCCGGCCACCACCGAGACCCACAAGGACTGACCGACCGCATCAATCTTTCCTCTTTCTCTATATCTTTCTCTTTTTCCTCCGTCCCCATGCAACGGAAGCAGAATGAGAGAAGGAGAATGATGAAGAGGTAAGAGAAAGTTTCCTGAAATGTCCCTCGACCTCGCCAGAATCCGCGCCGACTTCCCCATCCTGCACCAGCAGGTCAACGGGCACCCGCTCGTCTACCTCGACAACGGCGCCACGGCGCAGAAGCCCCGCGCGGTCATCGATGCGCTTGTCCGCTACTACGAGCGCGACAACTCGAACGTCCACCGCGGCCTGCACGCGCTCTCGATGCGCGCCACCGACGCCTACGAGGGCGCCCGCGCGCGGGTGGCGAAGTTCATCAATGCCGCCAACCCCGCCGAGATCATCTTCACGCGCGGCACGACCGAGAGCATCAACACCGTCGCCCGCAGCTGGGGCCACGCACACCTGAAGTCCGGCGACGTCGTGCTCACGACCGAGTTCGAGCACCACTCCAACCTCGTCCCGTGGCAACAGGCCGCGAAGGCCGCCGGCGCCACGTTGAAATACGTGCCGCTCCTCGGCGCCGACGGCGAGGGCGGCCTCGACCTCGCCGCGCTCGACACGCTGCTCACGCCGCAGGTGAAGCTCTTCGCCTTTACCCACAGCTCGAACACCCTCGGCACGGTCACGCCCGCCGCCGAACTCTGCCGCCGCGCCCGCGCCGTCGGGGCGGTGACGGTGATCGACGCCGCGCAATCCATCGGCCACGGCCCGCTCGACGTGCAGGCCATCGGCTGCGACTTCCTGGCTTTTTCCGCGCACAAGATGTGCGGCCCCACCGGCATCGGCGTCCTCTACGGCCGCCGCGCGCTGCTGGAAAAACTCGCCCCCGACGAGACCGGCGGCGGCATGGTCGTGCAGGTCACCTACGACGGCGCGACCTGGAAGCCCGCCCCCGAGCGCTTCGAGGCCGGCACGCCCAACGTCGCCGGTGCCATCGGCCTCGGCGCGGCCTGCGATTACCTCGACGCCGTCGGCCGCGAAGCCATCGCCGCGCACGACGACGCGCTCATCCGTTACGCGATGGAGCGTTTGTCCGCGCTCCCCGGCATCCGCATCATCGGCCCGCGCGCCGGCCAGCCGCGCAACGGGCTCGTGAGCTTCGCCTTCGAGAACGTGCACGCGCACGACGTCGTGACCTTCGCCAACGAGGACGGCATCGCCCTGCGCGGCGGCCACCACTGCAA
>CAYYVB010000388.1:0-3205 GCA_964475035.1 uncultured Opitutaceae bacterium
CGGTGGCGGAGCTTGTCCTGGAAGCGGATGACGAGCGGGGCCTTGAGGCCCATGCCGACGGCCTCGTCGACGACGTCCATGACGCGGACGTTGCGGCCGTCGGCCAAGGGCTGGACCTGGACGAAGCCGGCGGAATCGACGGAGAAGTGATTGGCTCCCCAGCGCTTAAAACCGTAGAGGTCCTCGGATTGAGTGGTGGACCAGGAGGAGGCGGATTTGGTCTTCAATTGGCGGGAGGCGGGCGGTCAGGGTTAGGCTTGCTTTTTGTTGAGCTGCTTAAATTAATCGCCGTTTTCATTTTTCAAATCAGTCGAAGAATCAATGACCAAATTCTCCCTCTTCCTCGCCCAAGCCCAACCCGCCGCCCCGACCGGTGCGCAGACGCTCATGTCGCTGCTCCCGATGATCCTGATTTTTGCGGCGATGTATTTTCTTCTGATCGCTCCGCAGCGCAAGAAGCAGAAGGAACACGAAAAGATGCTCGGTGCCCTCAAGGCTGGTGACGAAATCATCACCACCGGCGGCGTTTACGGCACCATCACCGCGGTGAAGGAAGATCGCTTCACCGTCCGCGTGGGCGACAACAACCAGAAGCTCGAGATCGGCAAGGGCTTCGTGCACGCGCTCGTCAAGAAGGCCGACGCCTGAGTGTCGCCCGTCGGACGCCGCGCGCTTTTGCCGCGCCTCCGCACCGCGGCGGCACTGCCGCCGACACCCGCACCCCTTTAACAACACCCAAACATGCTCAGTCGTAACCTCTGGAAACTGATCCTCTGCGGTATCATCACCGCATGGGCGGTCATCACCCTGCTCCCGCTGCAAGACCGCGACTTCGGACAGTATGTCCGTCAGGAAGTCGGCGCCAAACAGTCGGAGTTCACCGCCCTCATGACCAAGGCCGGCGATCGCGTCCGCGCCGACCAGGCCTCCAGCCTCTTCGTCGCGCTCAAGCAGATCGCGCGCGAGGACAAGATCGACCTCTCCCAGTTCTTCCCGCAGATCCGCCTCGAGGAGAACCTCAAGAACGTCGAGAAGCGCAACGCCATCCTCCTCGACGAACTCCTCCGCCAGTCCAAGGGCCGCCTCCAGCTCGGCCTTGACCTCAAGGGCGGCGTCGCCTTCACGCTCGAAGTCGACGAGACCGCGCTCTCCCAAGAGGAGGAATTCGTCCGTCAGGAGAAGCTCGAGAAGGCCATCGAGATCATCTCCAACCGCGTGAACGGCCTCGGCGTCGCCGAGCCCATCATCCGCCCGATTGGCACCAGCCGCATCGAGGTCCAGCTCCCGGGCGTCTCCACGCGCGACAATCCCGAGGTGCTCAACAGCCTCCGCAAGCCCGCGCGCCTCGACTTCCGCGTCGTCCATCCGTTCGCCGCTCCGCCGATGGAGACGCCGCCGGGTTACGAGGCAATGACGCTTGAGATGGAATCGCGCAACGGCGAGGTCTTCGTCGAGGAACTCTACGTCAAGCGCATCCCCGAGATGACGGGCGAGGGCGTCGCCGACTCGTATCCGATCATGGACGAGTTCGGCCGCTTCAAGATCCTCCTCCGCTTCACCGACAAGGGGAAGGAACAGTTCGCCGCCGTCACCCGCGGCATCGCGCAGGAGAACCAGCGCACCGGCCGCACCGGCCGCCTCGCCATCGTCCTCGACGGCAAGCTCTACTCCGCCCCCACTGTCCGCGAGGAGATCTCCGGCGGCAACGCCGAGATCTCCGGCTCGTTCTCGCAGCGCGAGGCGATCGACCTATCCAACGTCCTCAACAACCCGCTCGATGTGCCGCTCACCGTCAAGGAGCAGTATGAGGTCGGCCCGTCGATGGCCGAGGACGCGATCATCAGCGGCCGCAACGCCTTCATCGCCGGCACGGCCCTGACTATCGGCTTCATCCTCTTCTTCTACACCGTCGGCGGTTTCGTCGCCGCGGTCGGCATGGGCCTCAACGTCCTCATCGTCCTCGCCGTCATGGCCAACGTCGGCGCCACGCTCACCATGCCCGGCATCGCCGGCATCGTGCTGACGCTCGCCATGTCGGTCGACTCGAACATCCTCATCTTCGAGCGCATGCGCGAGGAGTTGAAGCTCGGCAAGTCGCTGCCCACCGCCCTCGAGGCCGGCTTCGACAAGGCATGGTCCGCGATTCTCGACGGCAACCTCACGACGCTCATCACCGCTGCGCTCATGATCCTGCTTGGCACCGGTCCGGTGAAGGGCTTCGGCGTCACGTTGACCATCGGTATTTTCACCACGATGTTCGCCGCCGTCGTCGTCTCGAAGCTCGTTCTCGAGCTCTTGGTCCACTCCGGCACCGTGAAGAACATCCGCATGTTCTCCGTGTTGCAGAACACGAACTTCGACTTCCTCAAATACGCCAAGCCGGCCTTCATCGGTTCGTGGGTCATCATCGCCATCGGCCTCGCCACCGTGCTTTACAAGGGCAAGGACGTCTACGGCATCGATTTCGTCGGCGGCGACACCGTCACGCTTGGCTTCGCCCAGCGCGTCGAGGTCGGCCAGCTCCGCGCCGCGGCTGAGGCCGCCGGATTCCAGGAGGTCGCACCAGTCTATCAGAAGCAGCTCGGCTCCGACATTGAGGTGCTCAAGGTCACCACGGAGTTCGGCCAAGGGGAGAAGATCACCCAAGTCCTGCAGCAGGCTTTCCCGAACGCTAAGTTCGTCTATGAGGGAACCACCGCCATTGGCGCCTCCGTCGGCAAGGAGATCCAGCTCAATGCGCTTTGGTCATCCTTCTGGGCGCTCGTCCTGATCCTCATCTACGTGGCTTTCCGCTTCGAGTTCGGCTACGGCATGGGCGCGGTCATCTCCACCATCCACGACGTGCTGATGACCATCGGCCTCTTCGTGCTCTTCGACCGCCAGTTCAACGCCTCGATGGTCGCCGCCATCCTCCTTGTCATGGGCTACTCGATCAACGACACCATCGTCGTGTTCGACCGTATCCGCGAGGAACTGAAGCTCAACCCGACCGGCACGCTGCGCGACATCATCACCCGCGCGCTCAACCTCACGCTCTCGCGCACCGTCATCACCGGCGGCACCACGCTGCTGACTGCCATCGTGCTCCTGCTCGTGACGGGCGGCGAGGTGAACGACATCGCCTTCACGCTCCTCATCGGCGTCATCACCGGCACGTTCTCGTCGCTCTTCATCGCCTGCCCCATCTTCTACTGGTGGCACAAGG
>CAYYVB010000389.1:0-3204 GCA_964475035.1 uncultured Opitutaceae bacterium
CCTGCGTGCTGCTCGACAAGAAGGCGCGCCGCGTCGTGCCCTTCGAGGCGGAGTATGTCGGCTTCGAGATCCCGAACGAATTCGTCGTCGGCTACGGCCTCGATTTCAACGAGCGCTACCGCAACCTGCCCTGCATCGGCGTCCTCAAGCGCCGTTATTACGCCGGGGAAATCTGAGCCAAGCCGACGCAGCGCGGTGGCAGGGAGACTGCAGCGCGAGGCAGGGTTTTCGGAGTGGCGAAGGAAAATGCCTTGCGCTCCGTGTGGGCGCGATTTTGCTCGGCTGTCCAGTTCCGGAGAGATGGCCGAGTGGCTGAAGGCACAGCTTTGCTAAAGCTGCATAGGGGAAACTCTATCGAGGGTTCGAATCCCTCTCTCTCCGCCACTTTTCAACGACTTACGGGGACCCTTGCAGCGATTCCGGTGCAAGGGTTGACACCGGGGCGAAGGGGGCGACGCCATGAAAAACGGCAGCTTCCGAGTCTCGAAGGTCATCGTAACCGACAAACGCGACAAATGCACGTATGAGACTTTTCGCGTGCGGGGCTGGCTGGCCGGGCGCTACGTCCGAAAGCAGTTCAAATCCGAAGACGAAGCGCACGGCGCCAAGAACCGCTACGAGGTCCTGGCTGCCAACGCCGAGAACGACGTTCGCACGGTCAACACGCGGCTCACTGTGGATCAGCTCGGCCAGGCCGAGGCCGCCTACTCCCGGCTCGCCGGAAAGCATACGCTGGGCTTCGCCGTGGATTGGTTTCTCGCCAACTACCGACCGCCTGTCGTGGCGATGCCCCTTGGCGATGCGGCTGCCGAATTTCTCGCAGCCCGCCAGCCGCACGTGAGCTTTTACGTCGCCCGCGACTACAAGCGCGAGCTGCGCACATTGCAGGCTGCGTTTCCCGCGCGCGAGGTGCACTCGATTAACACCGAGGAGGTGCAGGCCTACATGGAGGCGCGGAAGCTCGGAAAGAAGGCGTGGAATAACCTGCGCGGATCTCTGCACGCGTTTTTCGAGTTCTGTCGGGTCGCGCCCCGGCAATGGTGCCAGGACAATCCGGTCAAGCCGATTGCCAAGCATCGCGTCGCGCGCGGCATCCCGGAAATTTTGAGCGCGCAGCAGGTCGCCGACCTCATGGCATTCGTGGAGCAATACCCGACGGGCACGCGACAGACCGGCAAGCCTGGCTACCTCGTCCCCTACTTCGCGCTTTGCGTGTTTGCTGGCATCCGTCCAACCGTTCCGCGTGGCGAATGCTGGAAGATCGGGAAGCTCCCGCCCCGCCAGCTCGAGCGCGCGATTGATCTGGCGAACGGCGTCATCCGCATCGGCCCGGAGGTCTCAAAAACACGCGACCTGCGGCAGATTACGATTCAGCCAAACCTGCGTGCCTGGCTGGAACGTTACCCGCTCGATCGGTTCCCGCTAGTTGTGCCGGCGATGCAGGCAAAGGTCATGGAGGTGCGAATGAAATTCAACCTCACCGACGACGTGCTCCGGCACACGTTCATTTCGATGCACGTCGCGAAGTTCAAAAGTCTCGGCGCAGCAGCGCTCGAGGCTGGCAATAGTGAGGGCGTAATTAAGCGTCACTACCTCAACCTGGTAATCGAATCTCAAGCTGATGCGTTCTGGGGTATCCTACCTAAAGAATAATCCTGAGCAGCAATCCAAGGATTGAGCGCGACGAATCGGCGGATGTCGCGGGCATGCCAGCGTGACTTGATCGCGCATGCAATTAGGAAGGTCTTGGCGTCCGCATTAAACGTGAGACTGTTCATGATGCTCTGTGTTGCGGCGATGTGAGAAATTTCTTCCTCGGTTGGGTTTGGGCCCCATTTAATACCGATTGAGGTGAGTTGGTGGCTGCCAATCGTCGCCATAACGAGGTGGGGCGCAGATTCTGACCGGCGATACTTTTCCCATTTCTCCCGCGTTCGCTCGCGGCTGGAGTTTCGTTCTTGGCGCTTCCGTTGGGCGTAAAGAATAAATGCGCGATTTTTCCTAAATCGGCGCTGACGCCCCTTTGTTCTAAATTCCCCTGGAATGCCCCTGATTTTACGCAGGTGTGAGGGACTTATGCCGAGCTCTTCTGCGGCCTCGGAAGGCGTAATGGTAATGGGTCGGGGCATCGCCTGTTGTTCTCTATGAAAACCGTTCGTTCCAACATAATTGACAGCCCTTGCAGCATTGATGCAAGAAACAAACTCTAAGGGACACAAGCTGCTCGGCGCTCCCGAACTCCTTGCCGAGCTTTTCGCCCCGGAGTCGCGCCCGTCGCTCCGATGGCTCCGCACCCAAGCTAAGCGCCGGGTTATACCGTTCGTTCGATGCGGCCGACTCGTTTTCTTCGACCCCGTCGAAGTTCGGCGCCACCTCGCTCAAAACTTTACCGTGGAGGCTCGCCGATGAACGAAAAGCGAAACGGCGCCGACTCGCGATCGGCGCCGTCACAACATCATGAAATTTCCGAGGGTCTATGCATCGCCTCAGATTCTAGGCGGCGATATGTCAAGTCAGAGGCCGTGGACTTTGATTTCGAGGCCGTTGAACGCGCGCTCGGCGAAAGCGAGGAAAGCGCCGTCGGGCATTGCTCATGCATCGCCGACGCCCATCCGGACGCTGCGGCCTTCCTCGAGCGGCTCTCTTTTATCGCGCTAAGCACCTCCGCGAAAGAGCCCGTCGGCCGCTCCCTCGGGATCTCGTTCGTTGCCGCATGTTACGTTCTGCGACTCGATTGCGTTCGGAAGGAATCGTTGCGCTCACTGGCATTGCAGATCGGCCTGAGTCACGAATGGTTTCGTCGCTACGTCGCGGCCTGGTGCGCCGTGCTCGACGTGCCGCCGCCGAACAGAAAAGCGACCGTGACCAGCGCCTCAGAACTCGCACGAAAAAGCGCCCGCCGGGCGAGAAAGGAGGCGGCATGAAAACCGTCGATATTAGGGTCCACAACTCCGTTGAGCCGATTTGCCTTCGTATCGTTCTGCCGAGCGGAAGCACAAGGGCCAAAACACCACCAGAAAATTTTGGACCCGGGGCGCGGCCATTGCTCCAGGCTGCACTAACGCTTCACGTTGAGGTGCGTGAGGCCGCGCCTGTCGGCCGACCGGTGCGATCCACTCCCGAGGATCTTGTATCGCTGTTGCCTGCCGCCGGATACCCCTTCGCAGCTTGGCGCCGCGTGGCGATGGATGGAGGCCTGTCTGA
>CAYYVB010000390.1:0-3190 GCA_964475035.1 uncultured Opitutaceae bacterium
CGGGACGGGCGGTCGGTCGATGAGCAGGAGTTCACCGCCACCGCGGAGGTTCTCGACGGCCTGTTCGGTGCCCATGACCAGGAGGATGTCGCCGAAACGCAGGCGCAGGTCGCCGACTTTCTCGCGGAGTTGCTCGCCCTCACGGGGCACCGCGAGAACGACGACCCGGTGATGTTGGAGAAAATCGATCTCCTCCACGGTGCGCCCGATGAACTCGGAGTTCGGTCCGACGACGCATTCGACCAAAGCGCCCTCGTGGGCCGAGATCTGGCTGAGCGGGAGGTTCAGTTCGGCGGTGAGGTCGAGGCCCTCGATGGAGCGGGCGTGTGCGACGCCCTTGGGCCGGCAGGCGAGGTAGAGACGGTCGCCGGCGGCGAGTTGTGTCCCGGGGTCGATTTCGACCGGCACGTCTTGCCGGATGAGTTCGAGCACACGCACGCCGCGGTTCGGGACCAGACCGGCCTGCGCGAGCGATTGGCCGATGGCGGCGGCGCCGGGCTGAACGAACATCTCGGTCAGGTATTCGCGCTGCTCCTCGCTGACGGCCGCGGCGGCGGCGGTCCGGGCCGGGAGGAGCTTCCAGCCGAGCAGGCCGAGATAGATCGCCCCGGTTGCCATCAGCGGCAGGCCGACCTGGGCGAGTTCGAACATCGTGATCGGCGTCACGTCTTGTTCGCGGGCGATGCCGGCGACGAGGAGGTTCGTGCTCGTGCCGATGAGAGTGCAAGTGCCGCCCATGACGGCGGCGTAGGAGAGGGGGATGAGCAGCTTGGACGGCGCGCGCTTCATCTTGGCCGACAAGGCCAGGATGATGGGAACCATGACCACGACGACAGGCGTGTTGTTGACGAAGGCCGAGACAGCGCCGACCCCGAGCACGACCAGCAGGACGACAGTGAAGTAGCTCCAGCCGACCATTCCCTGAAGCGCCGCGGCGAGGCGGTCGATGACGCCGCAGCGGACGAGGGCTGCGCTCAGGATGAACATCGCGCCGATGGTCAGCGGGGCGGGGTTCGAAAGGACACTGAGGACGCGCGCCTGTGGCAGCAGCCCGCTCACGAGCAGCACGGCGAAGAGGGTCAGCGCCGTGACGTCGGGCGGGACCTTTTCCTTCACGAACATGCCCACGGCGAGCGCGAGCAGTCCGAGCACGAAGGCGATTTCCCAAGTCATTGGCCGCGGAGCCTAGAGACGAAGGACCGCTCGACCAGCAAAAGCGTCGTGCGCGCTCACGCGTAGCGGCGCGGCTCCGACTGCTGATACCACTTGTAGAACGAAATCGCGAAGGCTCCCATCATGACTGCCATGCCACCGAGTTTCATCATCACGCCGGCGAGGAGCTGGTCGTCTTTCGGACCGAAGCCATCGATGATGCGCGGCGCGAATTCGTAGGTCGGGTAGAGAATGTCCGTAGAAAAGGTGATGTAGGCGAAGACCGGCGTCATGCCGATGGTGATCCCGACATAATAGAACATCTGCCACGCATATGGCGTCGGGGGGAATTCGCGCGACGGGCTGCAGATGGGCCACCAGAGGAAGAGCGCGGCGCCAAAGAAGCAAAAATGCTCGATGATGTGCACCGTTCGATCCTGCAACGCCCAGTCGTAGAGGAACGGAAAATGCCAGCAGGAGACGACGACGCAGTAGATGACGCCGCAGACCACGGGGTTGGTCAGGATGCGCAAGGAGGTGCGCAGTGCCGGCGTGGCGGTGATTGGCCGCACTGACCATTCCGGCAAACCGAGCAGGAAGAGGATGGCGGCAGGGTAGATGATCAACTGGTGCTGGAACATGTGCGCCGAGAGCAGGAATCGCTCGCCGGCTTGGTCGAGCGGCGATCCCACCGCCAAATAGAAGATGACGAGGGCGCCGTAGAACAT
The DNA here is from genome assembly GCA_964475035.1 of uncultured Opitutaceae bacterium. Lineage (GTDB taxonomy): Bacteria > Verrucomicrobiota > Verrucomicrobiia > Opitutales > Opitutaceae > Didemnitutus. The sequence goes on from CAYYVB010000390.1 coordinate 1,881, forward strand.
CAGCGCTTGGCGGACGGGGTAGGGCGTCCCCGGGGCGAGTCGGTCGCGCAACGGACCTGTGACGACGGCATAGAGCCAGCCAAGCAGGATGATGCCGCCGATGAGGAAGGGTTCGTTGTGCCAGTGTTTCCAGTCGATCATGGCCGGGTGGGTGCGCGTGCGATCCGAACCAAAGCCAGAAACGCGCCGCACGCGAGCCGCATCGACCGGAAACGCCGCCCGGGTCGATTCGGCCAAGAAAAAAGCCGCGCGGTCGGCGCGGCTTCGAAAGGAACGGTGGAATTTGGCCTCAGAGGAGCAGGCCGACAACGGAGGTCAGCGGCTTGCTCGCTTCGGCGCCGAAAAGGAGCAGGAGCGCCCACATCGTGCCGCCCGCGAGGACAAGCCCGATGAAGAACAGGATCGTGCAAAAAACCTTATCCCACTTCAGGTGCATGAAGTAGAAAATGACGTAGAGGAACTTGATCGCGGAAAGCACGACCAGGCCCGTCACGATCAGCCATTTGGCGAAGGGCAGGTAGATAAGAACGACCTCGATGCCGGTGATGATACCGAGCAGCATCGCGATCTGGACGTAGATATGGAACTTGCTCGGCTCGTGGTGGCCGTGGGCGTCGGCAGTGGGGGCGTGAGCGGACATGGGTGAGGGCTTAGAGGTATTCGAGCAGGTAGACGGCCGTGAAGATCACGATCCACACGATGTCGACGAAGTGCCAGTAGAGACCGACCGCCTCGACATCGATGGCGTTGCGCTCGCCGAAGTCGACCGCCTCGCGGCTGCGGGCGAACCACATCATCAGGCCGGCGGCGCCGAGCAGGCCGAGCAGCGCGATGAGGTTCGAGCTGAGGAAGGTGCCGAGCGCGAGCTCGCCCTTGACCAGGCTGATGCCGGCCGGGACGACGAGGATGAAGGTGATGGCCATGGCGGCGCAGACGGCGGCGACATGGAGGAAGGTCTTCGCCAGCTCGCCGAGTCCGCCGCTGTGCGGGGAGGCGGACTTGAAGGAGCGGACATACATCAGGCCGAGCAGGAGCACGCCGATGGCGACGTGCGTGCCGTGCGTGCCGGTGAGCGTGTAGAACGTCGACCCGAAGATGCTGTTCGTGAGCGTCATCTTCTTGTCGTGGACGAAGTGCACGAATTCATACACCTGGCACCCGAGGAAGATGCAGCCGAAGAAGATCGTCACGAGGATCGAGTTGTGCATCGAGCGCACCTGGCCGCGCTGGATGGCGTTCACGGCGAGCGCCATCATCAGCGACGACATGAGGAGGATGAACGTCGAGAACGACGTCAGCTCGATGTCGAA
>CAYYVB010000391.1:0-3185 GCA_964475035.1 uncultured Opitutaceae bacterium
GAGCATCCGCTCCGGGTCGAAACGCAGCCAGTCGACCACCTGCGCCCAGTTTGCGCGGTCGGCGACGCGTTCCCGGAGAGACTCGGCGAGGCTCGTGACGCGGCGTTTGCTCAGCGTGATGCTGCGCAGCGCGTAGGACTCATTGCCGCCGTAGTCGCCGCCATAGACGATGCGGTCGTCGTCCTTCCAGACGAAGAAATCGATGTTGGCGTCCTGTGCGCCGACGAGCGGCTCGACCTTGCCGGTGGCGAGTGACATGAGCGCGATGCCGGTCTTGCCGGTGCCGAGCGTCGTCAGGAACGCAAGGTGTTGGCCGCCGGGTGCGATCTCGACCTGGCGGATGTCGGGCTCGGCGAAAAACGCCTCGACGGGCAGCGGCGGGTTGGCGAAGGCGGCGACGGTCGACGTCAGGACGAGCGCGAGCGTCAGGGTCGCGCGCGAGTTCAGGCGGGCAACGGAAGCGGAGGACATATCAGTGGTGTGCGCGCCGAGGAAGCCAAGTCAGGTGCAGTCCGGCAAGCCGGGAGGAGCGCGGCGATCGGGGTCGCAGCCGGCGTAAGACGGCTGGGGGCGGATGCGCAAGGCCAACCGACTTACGTCGGTTGCTACAGCGCCGGCGGATCGGCGGGACGCCTTCGCCTCTCCTTCCCTTCGATGGCGTTCACTTCGCCGCGGGTTTCTTGCCGAACTCCGGATCCTCCGAGCAGAACAGTTTTATTTTCTGCTGCAGGTAGATGCGTTGGCCGTCGAGTTGCGGAGGCTGAAAGCGGGCCAGGGCGAGGTGCCGGATGGCGGGCAGCGCGAGCTGCTTGTTTTGCAGGTTCTCGATCACCGGATTCAACGCCTGTCCTTCCGGGGAGATGATGCAAACGATCGTGATCTCCTCGCTGATGCCGCTGCCCTTCAGTTCCTCGGGATAGGGAATGCGGTTGGCGTCCTTGCCGCGGAGCGGAAACCACTTTTTCACATCCGCCCACGTGTGGATTTTTTCGGTGATCCGGTTCGGGTCGATGAACACCTCGCGTCCGGCTTCGGCGTTGATCTGTTCTTTCAGGCTGAGCTTGAACTGCAGCGGGATGGTGACGGTCGTGGCGACGGGCACGCCGTTTTCCTCTGCGGGGCGGAAGCGCCAGGCCTGAACGGCTGAGAGCGCTGCGGTGCCGAAGGCCTCATGCGTGGCGGAATGAACGGTGGCCTCGACCACCGCGCCTTTTTCATCGATGCGCGCGCGGATCTTTGCCTCACCCATTGTGCCCTGCTTCTTCAGCTCCTCAGGATAGGCGGGCACCTTGCCCTCGATGACTTGGGGATTGGTCTTTGCCGCGTGCAGCGGCAGCGAAGTGAGGGCGATCAAGGCAAGGAGGACGGAGAGTCTTTTCATGGGGAGAAGGGGTGAGGGGATTCTAGCGACGCTGGCCGTCAGGCAATCGGAATTGCCGCTGCTCACTCGAACGGGGTAGGTGCGGCAATCGCGTCGGCGTCTCAGACTGACGCGGGCTGTCCGATCCACGCCTGCTTGCCAGCGGGATCGATCGGGCGGGTATGTGTCACCCGTCACTCCGGTCCGGGTGTTGCCTATCCTCCGGACTAAAACCGATGACTTCGGCTCCAGCTATCGTTTCTCGCTGGGCAGTTTCCGGAACTCAGCCAAGTCGATGTCTCGACCGGGATAAGCGGGGTTCTTGAACGGCCACTCCTTCGCGATCCATTCCTTCACCGCGGCCACCAAGCGATCTTCCAAGCCGGAGGCCAATTCGCTTTCGCGCGCCCACATCGAGATCTGTGCATCGTAGCCGCGTTTGCGGGTTGGGTCGATGTAGACGCAACCGAGCACCCGCGATTCATCGAGCGCCACCACCGTGTAGGCAAATGACGTGCGGCGCTGGAATTCCTTCTGGTGCCAGCCGAGATCGATGAGATTTCCCTCGAGGGTCAGGCCTTCCGGCCAGGTGCCCCGGAAAATATTCTTCAAATGCGCGGTGCTCGTCATGACGGCATCGTAGTCCTTCACGACATCACTGACGGCGAGCATACGAAGCCGGAATTCTGCGGTCTCGAGCTTTGCCGGCACTACGAAATCGGCGCTCACGAATGGGGTGGGAGATTGCGCCTTGGCAATCGGCGTCAGACCCAGGGCAAGTGCGCCGAAGATCAGCGCTGCGGGTAAAACCAAGCGGGAGAGGAGGAGCATGGAGGCAGACTGTTGGCTCGGGCACGGTTCGCCAAACTCATATCGTGTAACGCCATCAGTTCAGGAGTTCTTTCCGAAGTTGGCTGCCCAGCGCCATGCGCCCCACGCTGGGCTTGCTCAGTATTCAGCGCGAGCACCTCCTGAAGATGCTGGATCCGCCTAACGGTTAATACCCCGGCGAATTCGACTATTCCGGGCGATCGAGAATCACCCGCTCAGAGTGAGCAATGAGATGGAATGCCGGTGCACCGGCTTCGCGCAGCTGTGGTGCCACGTCCCACCGCACGGTTCATCCCATCCATGCGGCGATGGCGTCGATGATCTTTTCCTGGCTCGGGCGATAGACCTTTTCGAGTTCGGGGGCGAAGGGCACCGGGAGGTCGAGCGCGGCGATGCGGAGGGGCGCGGCCTTGAGCTGGCTAAAATGCTCCTCGGTCAGACGCGAGACGAGCTCGGCGCCGAAGCCGTGCGTGCGGCGGCCTTCGTGCACGATGATGAGCCGGCCGGTCTTCGCGACGGAGGCCTTGATGGCATCGAGCTTGAGCGGCGAGAGCGCGCGCAGGTCGAAGAGGTCGAAGGTCGTCTCGTATTCCTCGGCGAAATATTTCGCGGCCTCGGTGCAGTGCAGGACCATCTCGCCGTAGGTGACGATGGTGGCGAAGTCGCCGCTCAGGACCTGTTTCGGCTGCCAGACCTCGCGGTAGTTGGGATCCCACTTCACCGGGTGTTTGCCGCGGCGGTAGAGGCCCTTGTGTTCGAAGATGATGACCGGATTGTCGTCCTCGTAGGCGGAGAGGAAGGCGTTGAACGCGTCCTGCGGCGTCGAGGGGTAGATCGCCTTGAGGCCGGGGAAGGAGAGGTAGGCGGACTCGAGTTCCTGCGAGTGGAACGAGCCGAAGGTCAGGCCGCCGCCGCAGGGGAAACGGAACACGACCGGCACCTTCTGCCCGGCGCGGAAGTGGTAGGTGGCGGCGTTGAGGACGATCTGCGTCGT
>CAYYVB010000392.1:0-3177 GCA_964475035.1 uncultured Opitutaceae bacterium
TTCGTGCAGAACGTGAAATGGGGCGAGCTCGACGTGCTGCTCGTCGACCTGCCGCCCGGCACGGGCGACGCCCAGCTCTCCCTCGTGCAGACGCTGCCACTCGACGGCGCCGTGCTCGTCACCACCCCGCAGACGGCCGCGACCAACGTCGCGCGCAAGGGCGGCCTGATGTTCCAGAAGGTCAACGTCCCGCTCCTCGGCGTGGCGGAGAACATGAGCTGGTTCGAGGACGCAGCCGGCAAACGCCAAGCCCTTTTCGGAGAGGGCGGCGGCGCTGCCACAGCCGAATCGCTCGGCACGGCGCTGCTCGGCCAGGTGCCGCTCTTCCCCGAAATCCGGGCCGGCGGCGACTGCGGCATGCCGGTCGTCGTCAACAATCCTTCCAGCCGCCCGGCGCAGGTGTTCCGCTCAATCGCGGAGACGATGCTGCTCAAGCTCCAGAAAAAGGCCTGAGGACCGCCCGGGTTGACACGCAACGCAGGTCGTAGCTTATTGAGTTCCGGCATCCCCATGACCGCATCGATCCCCAGCGAGACCAAAGGCAGCAAGGAGTTCGTCAAACAGTCGAACCTCTACCAGGAATTTCTCGCCGAGCGGGAGGAGATCCTGAAGCACAAATGGATCGAGTCCGAGCGGCTCGGCTACGACATCGGTTTCGAACGCGCGCTGCTCGATTGGATCCGCAAGCACCGCGACGCGTGGCGCGCCAACCGCCGCGCGCAGCTCGCGGCGCAGGGCGTGAAATTGCCGGCCGCGCCCGCGGTCGAGCCCGCCGCGAAGAAATCGGCCTAACCTGAGGGGCGTGCGCCCGAGCGGGCGTCGCCGATTTTGTAGCAGCCGTCGTCAGACGGCTGGGTCTTTCAGCCGACTGACGTCGGCTGCCACGAGGGCAGCGGCGAACTGATGAGGTAGGGCGCGGACTCCGTTCCGCGCCGCAACGTTCCCGGCGCGGAGCGGAGTCCGCGCCCTACCCCGCAAGGCAAGCAACGCAGGTGTAGGTTGCGCGCTGGCGCGCAACTCGAACGCGGCGCGGCGTGCAGTGCGGTGCGGACCTTCGTGTGGCGCGCAAGCGCGCCACCTACAGGAATCGCCGGATACGCGCCCTGTCATCCGGGCACGAAAAAAGCCGGTCGTCGGACCGGCTCGAAACTGGCGGGGGAGACGGACGCTGAGCGCGATCCGGCTCGCCTAACTTACTTGATCTCCTTGTGGAGCGTGTGGCGCTTGAGGAAGGGGTTATACTTCTTCTTCTCGATGCGCTCGGTGACGACCTTCTTGTTGCGCTTGGTGAGGTAGCGCGAGACGGGTTTGCCCTCTTTGCGGGCCTCAGTGCACTCCAGGATGACGGTTTCTTGCATGACTTAAATAGGTTGGAACGGACGAGCAAAGCCCCTGCCCCGGCCCGCGCAATAGAAAACTTCTTCCCGTTCAACTGAGGATCGGGCGCGGATCAACTCCATGCCGACACAGTTAAGGTCCGGAGCGGAATCCGCGACCTGCCCTGTCAAACACCACAACCTCAGACGGTTACCTTCTTCTCAGTCAGTGACATCATCACGCCGCGGCGGAAAAGTGTCACCTGGCCCGTGCTCGACGAAACGACGATGGCGATGCACTCGGCCGCGATGGAAATCGCCGCTGCCGCCGCGTGCCGCGTGCCGAGGCCGCTGGGCAAGGCGTGCGTGTAGTCGGCGGCCTGCAGCAGCGAACCCGCCGTCTCCACCACGCCATCGCCGCGGATGATGAAGGCGCCGTCGATGGACGAGAACTCCTTGATCGTCTCGTCCATGAAGGGATTGAGGATATTGCGGTCCTCCTCGCGGTAGCCGTGAAACGGATTCAGCACGAGCGGCTTCGAGGAGCGCTCCACCTTCCCGCTGTCGCCGACGACGAAGAGGCACCCGACCGGCCGGCCTTCGCGGCCCTCGACGGCGAGCTCGGTGGCGATGCCGATGACGCGTTCGAGCACCTCGGGCTCGACGTCCTTCGGCAGCAGATCGGTGTGCTGCGCGAGAAGCGTCTGGAATTCCTTCTCCACCTCGACGACGACGATGGTGTCGAACTGGTTGCTGCCCGCGAGGCCGCCGACGCAGCAGATGCGGTCGGAGAACGCGATCGTCCCGCGCGTGAGGCCGACGAGCACGGCGCTGCGGAGCTGCGCGAGGCGCTGGCTGGAGAACGAGCGCACTTGGATGGTCTCGCTGTAACGGCCGGGATGGTCGTCGGCGTCGGAGAGGTTGCGCGTGACGAGGAAGGTCTTCATCGCGCCCGACCATTTCGGCGCCTCGAAGCCGCCGGCAAAGGTGTCGCCGAAGACCATGATGGCGTTGCAGCCGGTGCCGCGCGCGACCTTCTCGGCCTCGCGGAGGACGATGCGGTTGACGCGGTTGGCGGTGGTTGGGACGGGCTTGGCCGCCACGCCGCCGACGCCGGCGAAGAGCCGCTCATGCAACGCGTCGAGGTCCGGTGCGTGGACGAGGCTGTCGACGAAATCCGGCTCCTTCAACAGGCGCGCGAGCGCAGCGAGGACCTGCAGGTAATCGCGCGTGCGCTCGTCGGCGATGAGCATGACGACGAGCCGCACGGGCTCGTTCTCCATCGCGCCGTCATAGCGGATGCCGTAGGGGCTGCGGCCGATGGCGAGCAGGTAACGCCGGCCCATCTTCGCGCGCACGTGCGGGAGCGCGACGCCGAGGCCGAGGTAGGTCGTCATCGTGTTCTCGCGACGCAACAGGCCCTTGAGCAGCGCGCCCTTGTCGAGGTCCGGGAAGCGGTCGACGGTGACGTTGAGCAGCTCCTCGAGCGCGCCCTCCATGTCGGCGCTGGTCAGGTCGATGACGCGCGAGCGGGAGATGTATTTGTCGAGCCTCATGGACTAGGAAAAATTCCGGACGCCAAGGGTCCAAGCGCCAAAGCCAGCTGAGAAGAATCCGGGCGACGGTCGAACGCCATGTTTGGATTTTGGCCGTTTGGCGTTTGGGAATTCCCGCGCTTTGCGCGGGTGGGTTATTTCTCCCACTCGAGCGCGCCCTTGCGGACCTCGTAGAAGAGACCGAGCACGAGGACGCCGAGGAAGAAGAGCATCGGGGCGAGGATGGAGAGGTTGTTGGCGAGGAAGTCGCGGTAGACGAAGGTCCACGGGATGAGGAACACGACCTCGATGTCGAAGAGGATGAA
>CAYYVB010000393.1:0-3168 GCA_964475035.1 uncultured Opitutaceae bacterium
CCAGACGTTCCAGCGCTACCCGGCGTATCACTACATCAGCACCTACGCCCAGTTTGAGCACGACTTGAACGAGAACATGACCGCATTCGGTGAGATCACGTTCAGTGACAACTTCACCTTCTACGCGTTCACCCCCGGCGTCATCAACTTCTCCACCGAAGGTCTGTCGCTTCCGGCCAACAGCCCCTACAATCCGTTCGGCACCGCCCTCACCGGCTTGCTCGCCCGCACGAGCTTCGGCCCCGTCCGCAAGTTCGACACCGAGTCGATCAGCTCGAACATCGTCACCGGTATCCGCGGCACGCTGATGGATCGCTGGGATTACACGGTCGCCGGCACCTACGGCTTCAACCGCGTGACCAGCGTCGCGCGCAACGCCATCCGCGCCACCACCTATCAGGCGGCCCTCAACGGCACGCTCACGGGCTTCGTTGGCTCGTTCTTCAATCCCTTCGGCCCCTCGGCCAATCCGAACCTGGCCAACGCCCTCTTCACCTCCTCGACCGGTTCGAACCGCGCTGAGGCTCTGGGCTTTGACGCCAGCGTCTCCGGCACGCTCTTCGAGCTGCCTGGCGGCGATGTCGGTATCGCTTCCGGTCTTGAGTTCCGTCAGGACGCCCTGACCACCAACCCGGACACCGCGGCCTACCTCGGCTCCGGTGGCGGTCTCCCGCTCAGCGGCGACCGCGACGTCATGTCGGCCTACGTCGAAGTCACGGCCCCGGTCACCAAGGAGCTCGAACTCCAGGCCGCCGTCCGTTACGAAGACTACAGCGACTTCGGCAACACCACGAAGCCGAAGTTCGGCGGCAAGTTCCGTCTCCCGAAGAACCCCTTCGCGAACGCGATCATCCGCGCCTCCTACTCGGAGTCCTTCCAGGCCCCCGCCCTCGGTCTCCTCTACGCCTCCCAGACGATCGGCTTCACCTCGAACCTCGTCCAGGACCCGCTCCGCCCGGGTGATCCCCCGCAGCAGCAGCGCATCGTCACCGGTGGTAACCCGAACCTCCTCCCCGAGGAAGCCGAGTCCTACTACGCCGGTATCGTCCTCGAGGACATCGTCGGCCTGAAGGACCTCACCATCAGCTTCGACTACTTCAAGTTCCGCATCAACCAGGTCATCGTGACGCCCAGCGCCACCTACCTCCTCTCGGAGCGCGGTCGCACCCAGTTCCCGAACGCCATCGTGCGTGACGGCGTGGGCGGCCCGATTCTCCGCATCGAGTCGGTGCCGAACAACAATCCGGACGCCTACCAGATCTATCGCGGCTTCGATATCGGCGTGAACTACCGCCTCCGCAACACCCGCGTCGGCGACTTCAACTTCGGTGTTGATGTCACCCGCGTGCTCGAGATCGGTTCTGACTCCGGTCTCGGCGGCGGCTACTTCAACAATATCGGCCTCTGGAACAACCCGAAGTGGCGCGGCAATGCCTCCGTGGGCTGGCGCTACAAGGACTTCTCGGCCAGCGTCAACGCCGACTACATCGGCAAATACTTCAACGACGCCTACACCGCGGCCGGCTGGCCTCAGGGTTCGTTCACGCTCTACAGCGCGGGCTTCAGCTACCGCGGCTTCATGGGTTCGACGATCACCCTCGGCGCCAACAACGTGATGGACAAGGTTCCCCCGTTCGTCGGTTACGACACCGGTGGCTTCGACCCCAACACCTACGGTGCCGCGGCCCTCGGTCGCTTCGTCTATCTCCGCGTCCGCAAGGATTTCTGATCCCTGTCTGACGTAGTTTGATTCTCACGCGAGCCTCCCGCACCGGGAGGCTCGCTTTTTTTTGTCCGATGAATTCGCTCTCCCGCGCACACACACTATGAACACCCTGCTCCGGAAAATCGTTCCGGGCGCGCTGTTGGGCGGCTTGCTGGCCGTCGCGCGCGCCGCCAACCCCGTCCCCGAACTCCCGGTCGAGACCTTCTTCCAGACCTCCGCCATGTCCGGTCTGGAATTCTCGCCCAGCGGCAAGCGCATCCTCGCCCTCGTGCCGCACGCCGGCCGCACCAACCTCGCCGTCATCGACCTCGAGAAAGGCACGAAGAACCTGCTCACCAATTTCACCGACAAGGAAGCGCTCGGCCCCTTCTGGGCTTCCGAGGATCGCATCATCTTCTTCGTCGATCGCGGCGGCGACGAGCGCTTCGAGCTCTACGCCGTCAATCACGACGGCAGCGACCCCTCCATCCTCAACCCCGAGCGCAGCCCCCGTCTGCTCCGCCGCCTGAAGGATGACCGCCGCTCCATCCTCGTGCAGGCCGGCATGACGCATCGCGACTGGCCCGACGTCACCCGCATGGATCTCAAGACCGGACGCCTCAACAACGTCCCGATCGCTAAAGCCCCCGGCCCCGTCAGCGGCTACGTGCTCGACCGCGACAACGTCGTCCGCTTCGCCATGCTCCGCGATCCCGAGTCACGCACCAACAAGGTCCTTTACCGCACCGCCAACAAGGAGGCTTGGACCGAGCTTGCCACCTTCGGCTTCGACCAGCCCGGCTGGCGCCCGATCGCCTTCGACGGCGACAACCGCACCATCTACATCGCCTCCGACATCGGCCGCAAAACCTTCGCCATCTATCGCTACGACACCGTCAGCGGCTCACACCTGCAACCCGAGCTCGTGTTCGGCGACGACACCTACGACATGGCCGGCGTCGTCTACGACGATTTCAAAAAGAAAATCGTCGGCGTCGCCTACGATGGCGACCGGCGCCGCTACCACTGGATCGACGACGAGATGCGCGCGATCCATCGCCGCCTCGAGCAAGCCCTGCCCGATACCGTGCACAGCCCCATCCAATTCTCCGAGGACGGCTCCAAGATCATTTTCTACTCATACAGCGACCGCGATCCGGGCGTGTATTACCTCTTCGACCGCAAGCGCCAGAAACTCGACGAGCTCGCCGTCATCAAACCCAAGATCGATCCCGAGCAGATGGCCCGCATGAAGCCCATCAGCTACACCGCGCGCGACGGCCTCGTCCTCCACGGTTATCTCACGCTGCCCGCCGGCCGCGAACCGAAGAATCTCCCGCTCATCGTCCATCCGCACGGCGGCCCCTACGGCCCGCGCGATGATTGGACCTACAACCCGGAAGTCCAGTTCTACGCCAACCGCGGCTTCGCCGTGCTGCAGGTCAACTTCCGCGGCTCCGGCG
>CAYYVB010000394.1:0-3167 GCA_964475035.1 uncultured Opitutaceae bacterium
CCTCGAAGGGGCGCATGCGCTCGCGGGCGGAGAGAATCTGGTCGACGCGGGCCTGCGCGAGCTGGCGTTCGAGTTCAGTGACGCGGGCTTCAGCTTCGTTGAAAGAGATCTCAAGAGAACTCTCGTAACCGCGGAGCTGGGAGTCGAGCTGTTCGCCGATCTTCGTGCGGGCATCGACAGCGGAAATGAGGTCGGGGTGCGCTTCGCCAAGGCGGCCCTTCAAGCGTGTGAGGTTCTGGTCGGCGATGAGGAAAGCCTGAAGCAGGTTCTGGATATTCGAGTCGGAGATGAGCTCGGAGTTGACGAGGTTGCGGCGTTCCTGGGCGGGGATGGTGCGAAAGCGCTCCCAGCGGGTCTTGCGGCCGATGGCGTCGACGCGGAGGGCCATGAGCGAATTCTGCATCTGCCGCAGATTTTCGATCTCCATATCGGAGTGGCGTTGGTTGAGGTCGACGCCGGAGATTTCCAGATCCTTGCGGAGTTTTTCGACGAGGTCGCGCTGCTGCGTGACGATCAGTTCCTGCTTGTCGAGTTCGCCGCGGAGCTTGGCGAGGCCCTCGCGCTGCTCCGAGGTGGCGAGGTCGACGCGGTCGGCGGAATAGACGCGGGCGATCTCGTTGGCGATGGCGGCGGCGAGACGGGCGTCGCGGGCGTAGACGTTGAGTTCGATCAGCGAGGTGGCGCGGCGCGACTCGACCTGGAGCATCTTACGCGTGAGATACTGGTAGGTGAGCGCGGAGGGCAGGGGCTGACCGTCGTTGATCTGACGGCCAAGGACGTCATTGAGCCCGAGGTTCTCGATCACGCGGTAGAGGATCTTTTCCGACTGGAGGATCTCGAACTGGTCCTGGATGAAATAAGGATCGTAGTAGGCCGAGTTGCGGTTCTCGAAGAGCTTCACCTCGCTCTCGGGTTTCTCGACGCGGATCTTGGCGGTGGCGAGATACCACTTCGGCAGCAGCGCCGTGACGCCGGCGGTGGTAAGGACCACGAGGCCGAGCACGAGGAGCACGAGGCTCTTGCGCAGACGCAGCAGCCCGACGAAATCCGTGAGCGTGGCGACATCGCCGCCGGGACCTTGAAGCGAAGCCATGAACGCGGCGTGGGGCGCTTAGAATGAGTAGCGGGCCGAAACGCCGAAGCGCGTGCGGTCCTGCTCGCGCGAGGCGACGTCGGAGTCGACGCGGTCGACGTCGAGAGTGGCGGTGACGGTCCAGTGGCGGTTGGGCAGCCAGGAGAGGTTCACACCGGAACGCACGATGGTCTCATCGGCATCGGCCACCGGGGCGCGGCCTTGGAGCTGCGACGGTTCGTAGGTGAACGAGGCGCCGGCGGTGATGAGCGCGGTGAGCCGATGCTGGAGGTTGACGAACAGGCGGTTCACGCGCGTGTCGGTGTAGCTGATGGTGTCGGAGGGCTCTTCGATGGTGTAGGTGTAGCCGCCGGAGAGGAATGAACCGTCGGCGTAGTTCCAGCGGGAGGAGAGCTCGATGTAGGGCGAGGTGGTGTCATCACCGTTCGCACGGGAGCGATCTTCACCGCCGACGCGACCCGAGAGGAGAAGGTTTTCGCCGGGGTTGTGGTCGAAGCCGACGAGGAGGAAGTTCGAATCCTTGTCCTTGAGCGCGGCGCCGGTGTCGTAGGCGATGTCCTGATAGCGGAACTCGCCGACCAACTTCGTCTCGGGCAAGAAAGCGTAGGCGAACTCAAACCCGAGCAGATTTTCCGAACGATCGAGCAGCGCAGCGAGGGCGGCTGTATCGTAGCTCATGAGCATGTTGCGATACTTGGCGACCACGGTGCCCTTCTGGCCGGCGGAAGTGGTGAAGCGGATATTGAATTCGTTCCGCTGGAAGGATTGGTCGGTGGCGAAAGGGGCGAGGCCGGGCAGCAACGACTCGGGATTCTCGCTCATCGCGAAAAGGTTGCTGATGTCGATGTTGGTCGCCGGGCTGAAGGCGTGCGCGAGGCGGCCGGAAAGGGTGTGGTTGAAAAGATCGCGGTTCTTCGGTGCGCCGGGGCGATCCTTCACGTGGTCGAGGTTGATCTTGTAGCTGGCGGACGCGAAGGTCTGGTCACTGATCGAACCATTGTAGATGATTTCTCCCGAGAGGGAGTAGACGAGGCTGTCGATCTCGTTGGTCGATGAACCGAAAATATTGCTGTCGTGGGAAATTGAGGTGCCCAACCGGAAGGACAGGGCCTTGCCCTGATCTTGTTCGGGGATAGGCGCATAAACGCCGAAGACCGCGACCGGCAATAGGGTGAAAAAGAGGGCGAAACGGGCGAACGATTTCATAAGGGCGGGTGACAGGGTGTTCAGCGGAAAGAAAGCCTGAAGGCAGGCAGGCACGCAAATCAATTTCCCCTCGGACGGAAGACGAGCGGATCAACCAAGAGGACCATGTTTTCGGTCAGTCGCTGGGGAGGCGCACTCAGGGGAAAATTGGCCGGCATTCTTCGGGTGACGAGACCGGCGTAAACCGGCCCCCAGCCGCCCGAGTCGGTCAGCGAGCGAATCGCCTCCTCGCGCCGCGCCGCCAGTTCGGAAAAGAACGGCCGGTCGAGTGTCATAGGCGTGAGCAGGAGCGCGCCGATCGGCTGCTGGACGGTGATTTCGTAGAAGTCGCGCAATCGCTCCGGCTTGGCCCAGACACGTTGCCGGCCATACCACGCCGCCCCGGCGGGCACGTCGGCGGCGACCGCCGTGCCGGGCAGGAAACGCTGCTCAGTGTCGCGGCGCAACTCGATGAACAGGTTCGGAAAATAAGGCGGGTAATGAAAATGAATCTTCCGCGGCTCGAGCGAGTCACGAACCAACGGCAGGCCCTGCAACAGCAGCAACGCCGCGGCCGCCCATTTCCAATGCGCCGCCAGCCGCGCCTGGCTGTCGATCAGCACGAGGAAAAATCCCGCGCCGAACACGATCAACAAAGGCGCGAGATAATACGCCGGCAAACGCGGGCTCTCACCCGAACTGAAGAACGGCTGCCCCGCCAGCAGCACGAGGAGCAGCAAGGCAAAACACCACCGCGCACGGTTCGTCGGCCCGTGCCGGAATTGGTAGGCCAGCCCGGCGACAAAGAACGCCGTGAGCAACAAGCCGCCGCCGGACCAGATCCGCTCCTTCAGGTTCAGCTCCAGCCCCGTGAGGCCCTTGTTGCCGA
>CAYYVB010000395.1:0-1087 GCA_964475035.1 uncultured Opitutaceae bacterium
CATCAAGGAGAAGGACAGCTTCCTCGTTAACTGTGCCAAGGTGGCCTACACTCCCATCCTCCGTTTCGCGCTGGGCTTTCGCTGGGTCGTCACGGGCGCGGCAGTGGCCCTGTTCATTTTGGCGGTCGTTGTATTCACCCGGCTCGGCGCGGAGTTCGTCCCGCAACTCGACGAAGGCTCATTTGCCACGCACATGATCCGCACCACGAGCATCGGCATTGACGCCAGCGTGGACATGCAGAAGCGGGGCGAAAAGCTGCTGCTGGAGAAGTTCCCGGAGGTTGCCTACACGTTCAGTCGGCTCGGAACGGCGGAGATTGCGAGCGACCCGATGGGCGTGAACGTCGCAGATACCTACATCATGTTTAGTCCACTGGACAAGTGGCGCCGAGTGGATGGCAAACCCATTGGCAAGGAGGCGTTGGCCAATTTGATGACCGAGGAACTTGGCAAGCATCTTCCCGGCGAAGGGCACCTGTTCAGCCAGCCCATTGAGATGCGCTTCAACGAGATCCTCGAAGGCACGCGCGCGGACATTGCGGTGAAAGTCTTCGGCGAGGACTTTGCCGTAATTGAGAAGATCGCGAGCGAGGCGCGGGAGATCCTCGAAGGCGTTCGCGGCGCTTCCGACGTGGAGTTTGACGCACTCGGCAAATCACCCTTGCTCGAAATCGTTCCCAATCGCGAGGCGATGGGCAAATACAACCTCCACGCCGCCGAGTTGAACCGGGTGGTCAACACCGCGCTGGCCGGGCAGGAAGTCGGCAAGCTCATCGAAGGCAATCGCCGCTTCGACATCGTGGTGCGCCTAAGTGAGGACTTGCGGGAAAAGATTGACGACCTCAAACGGCTGCCTGTTCGAGTGGACGACGGCGGGCTGCTCACGCTCGGCCAGGTCGCTGACTTCAAGGTCGTCGAGCAGGTCGCAGCCATCGCGCGGGAATACAGCCAGCGACGTGCGGCCATCATGGTGAACCTGCGCGGACGCGACGTGGAGGGTTTCGTCCTCGAAGCGCAGAAGAAGATCGCCGAACAAATCAAGCTGCCCGACGGCTACACCATCGAGTTTGGCGGACAGTTCAAGAAT
>CAYYVB010000395.1:1097-3138 GCA_964475035.1 uncultured Opitutaceae bacterium
TTATGGCGCTGCAAAGCCTTCGGCAATCCCTGCTGGTGTTTCTTGCCGTTCCGCTCGCCGTGACTGGCGGTGTGTTCGCACTGTGGGCGCGCGACCTGCCGTTCAGCATCTCGGCGGGCGTCGGATTCATCGCACTCTCCGGCATCGCCGTGCTCAACGGACTCATGATCATCACGTTCTTCAACCAGTTGCGCGAACGTGGCGCGGACGTGCGCACCGCCGTCTGGGACGGCTCGCTGCTTCGGCTACGTCCAAAGCTCATGACTGCGCTCGTGGCTTCGCTCGGCTTCGTCCCGATGGCGATTGCCAGCGGCGCAGGCGCGGAGGTCCAGCGACCGCTTGCCACCGTTGTCATCGGCGGCATCCTGAGCTCCACTTTCCTGACGCTCGTGCTGCTTCCCACGCTCTACGAATGGCTGGAGCGACAAAAGAAATCTGCGGACGACGCGCCGGTGGAGACACCTTCTGGTGAAGGTGGACCTTCGCCCGACACTGCGCCCGCGCCGTCCGCATAACCAAAGAACCATGAAAACACACCTCCGCATCCTCACGTTGGCCGCCGCCCTGTGCGTCGGCCTTTTCACCGCCACCGCCGCCGACAAACATGACCACGCTCACAAGGCCACGCCCAAGGGCGGTCGCCTGCTCGACAAGACCGAGCCGCATGCAGAGTTCGTGGTCGAGAAAGACCGCACCGTCACCATCAACTTCTACAACGATGAGATGAAGGCCGTGCCGGTGACGACGCAAACCATCACCGCCATTGCCGATGCCAAGAGCGGCAAGGCCACCCTTCAGTTCGAGAAGAAAGGCGACTCGCTCGTGAGCAAGGCGAAGCTGCCGGACGGAGAAGGCTACAACGTCGTCGTGCAGTTCAAGCAGACCGCCGACACCAAACCAGTCAACCTCCGCTTCAAGCTCGACCTTGCCACCTGTGGAGAATGCAAGCGCGCCGAATACGCCTGCACCTGCGACCATTGATTACCAGATGAAGCGCCCGTCGTCCGGTTGCCCTCCTCTACGCTGCGGGGCAGACAAGAGGACCAAAAAATGAAGACCTCGAATGCAATTAGGTTTGGCCCGGCGGTGCTGGGCCTCGTGTTGTTTTCTACCACTACGGCTTCGGCGCACACTGTCCGCTCTCGTCCCGCGTGCGGCGTGGTGGAAAGTCTCGACGTGGCGGCCCGCACCGTGCGGTTCGCACCCCGGAATGGCGAAGCGCCGACTGAACTCGCCCTGACGAGTCGGACGAAATTTGTTCACAACTGGCACTTCGCTCCGGCGGAGGAACTCAAGAACGGCACGAGGGCGGTTGTCCACTACCGCACGCCGCTCTTCGGCAGACCGTTCGTGACGAAAGTGGTGTGGGTCAACGGCGCGTAATCGCGCAGGCAGCATCGCGAGTTGGTGCATACGCAAACCGACCGTAGAGGCCGCCGCCATCCTTCAGTTCGTGAGGAATGATGAGGGTCGTCTCAGCCTAGGATCTCGACGCGGCTCCCAGGCGCGGCGAAATCCTCGGCCTGACAAATGCGGAATTGCCCGGCAATAAGGCCGTAAAACTGAGAGCTGGCGCTCTGCAAGCGAAGGGTATTGAGAGGCTCAGGCGCATGAAGCGTGCGTGGCCAACCATTCTCGCAATGCTTCAGCCACAATGTCCTGCTGGCTGAAGGGCGCTTCGCGTCGCACCTTACGTTCGGCCGAGATTTGAATCAATCGGCTGGGCAGATCCGCAGGCAGGCGGAACGTCATCGACACCGTCGAGTCGGGGGCGGTGGCCGCGTTTGTCCGGTTGCGGGTGGGGCGATTCGTCGCAGGGGGCACTTGTTTTCGCGGCTGAGTCTCGGCGTTTTCGGGAACGGCCCGGGCCATAATCGCCGTTCCTGTCTCCCCGCCCACAAAGGCCAGGGCTTCCCGGCTAAACCCTTCCGTCATCAACGCCTCGCCCATCGTTCTCCGTGTCCGTCCTGAATAGTCCATCCCACAACTCCTTGATCTCATTGCTCGCCATCTCTCCGCGCGGTCCTAGACGCCACACCAC
>CAYYVB010000396.1:0-3137 GCA_964475035.1 uncultured Opitutaceae bacterium
CGCCTCCAGACCGAAAAAGAACGCGACGCCGGCATCGCCGCCCCAGTGGCGTGAGATCCGATCGAGGATCACCGCACGAAGTGTTGCAGCCAAGGTAGGGCGTGACCGCTGGGCCCGTCGCGATCCAGGTGACGCGCAACCGCGCAACCTACACGATCGATGTGCACATCATCGGCCAACCCTCTCTCCGTAGCAGCCGTCGTAAGACGGCTGTTTCGCATCACCCCGCACCTCCTTCGGCACATATTCGCACACCTTGTCCTCCCCTTCAGCCGACTTACGTCGGCTGCGACCTGCGAACCTCGCGCCCCGCCTTGTGACACGGACCGTCCCACTCCGCGCTCGACATATCATCGAATCCGGATGCATTGATGCCGCTATGACCCCCGACCGCCCCATCTCGGAACTGTTCGCCACCGGCCGCCCGGTGCGGTCGCTGGAATTTTTCCCGCCGAAGGACGACGCGCAGATGGCGATGCTGCACGACTCGGCCGCCGCGTTGCAGCGCATCGGACCGGACTTCGTCTCCATTACTTACGGTGCCGGCGGCACGACCCGCGAACGCACGGCCCGCTCGGCGGCACTCCTCAAAAAAGATTTCGGTTTCACGGTCATGCCCCACCTCACCTGCGTCGGGCACTCGCGCGCGGAGCTGAACGACATCGCCGACCGCCTCCACGCCGATGGTTTCCGCAATATCATGACCCTGCGCGGCGACGCCCCGAAGGGCGACCCGGCTTACACGCCTGCGCCCGACGGCCTGCGTTACGCCGCGGAGCTGGTCGCCCTGCTCAAGGCGCGGCACCCGGACTTCTGCCTCGGCGTGGCGGGTTATCCCGAGAAACACCCGCAGGCCACGACGCTCGGCGCGGACCTCGATCACTTGAAGCGCAAGGTCGACGCCGGCGCGGACTTCATCACCACGCAGCTCTTCTTCGACAACGCGCTCTATTACCGCTTCGTCGAGCAATGCCGGGAGCGTGACATCAATGTCCCGATCATCCCCGGGATCATGCCCGTGCTGTCGCTGAAGCAGATCAAGCGCTTTACCGAGATGTGCGGCGCGCACCTGCCGCCCAAGCTGGTCACCCGGCTCGAAGCCGCGCAGGAGAATCCGGACGTGGTCGAGATCATCGGCCTCGACTGGGCGCTGACTCAGATCCGCGGCCTGCTGGCCAACGGCGCGCCCGGCTATCACCTCTACATCATGAACCGCGCCAAGAGCGCCCTCGCGCTCGCGGCGGGTCTGGCGGCGTAAGCCAAGAGAGGGGACTCAGGTTTCTCGCCTCAGCGGGGATGTCAGGAGAAATTACGCGAGGCCGAGCATTGTCACAAAAAGGCGCGAAAAGCGCAGAGGGATCGCGGCTGCGAAACGCGCCTATAGGCGCGCAGGACGGATGCACGCAGCGGTCAGATCTTTGTGCCTCTTCGTGGCCATCTGTTTGGTGAACCATACCGAGGCACAGTCTTGCGCTTCTTGTGCTACCTCAACCGCACGCACGATTCCCACCATTGAGGGACTGGCCCGGAACGGGGCGCGGGAGTATGCTGTGTAATCCTACCCACTCTGCCGTCGCACCTCCACCAATCGCGTCGGTCCATCCACCCCACCCCGTGAATTTCCCTCCGTCTTTCCCTGCCCGCCCGTCTTCCGCGCCTCGCGTGGCGCGTCTCCGTTGGTGGGAGCAGCAATCCTTCAGCCTTTGCCTCCGCTTCGGCCTCGGGGCGCTTTTGCTCGCCGCCCTCGCGTTGACCGCGCCCCGTCTGCGCGCGGCGGACCAGCCGTCCGGGGAACGTCCGAACATCATCGTCATCCTCACCGACGACCAGGGTTACCACGACGTCGGCTTCAACGGCGGCGAACAGATTCCCACGCCTCACCTCGACTCCATCGCGCGTCACGGCGTGCGCTTCACCAGCGGCTACGTCACCTACGCCGTCTGCTCGCCCAGCCGCGCCGGCCTGCTCACCGGCCGCTACCCGCAGCGTTTCGGCTACGAGCGCAACCCGCGCTGGGCCCCGCACGATCCCGCCATCGGCCTCGCCCGCGAGGAACGCACGCTCGCCGACCTGCTCGGCGCGGCGGGTTACCAATGCGGCCTGATCGGCAAGTGGCACCTCGGGGCGCACCCGGACTTCCACCCGTTGCGCCGCGGTTTTCATGAATTCTTCGGTATGATCGGCGGCGGCAAACGCTACTTCCCGGAGGACCTCACGCTCGCCGACCCGCGCCAGGCGAAGAACGAGGGCGAGAGTTACCGAACGAAGATCACCCGCGGCGACGTGGTCGTGGAGACGACGAAGTATCTCACCGACGAATTTTCCGACGAGGCCGTGAGCTTCGTCGACCGGAACAAGAACCGCCCCTTTTTCCTGCTGCTCGCCTACAACGCCCCGCATTCGCCGATGCAGGCGCCGGAGGAATACCTCGCGCGATTCCCCGACATCAAGAATCCCAAGCGCCGCACCTACGCCGCGATGGTCAGCGCCGTCGACGACGGCGTCGGCCGCGTGCTCGAGCGCCTGCGCGCGCACGGCCTCGAGCGAAACACCCTCATCTTCTTCCTCTCCGACAACGGCGGCCCGACCGCGGACAACGCGTCCGACAACACCCCGTTGCGCGGCGGCAAGAGCAGCCCCTTCGAGGGTGGCTGGCGCGTGCCCTTTGCGGCGCAATGGCCCGCCCGCCTCCCGCGTGGCAAGGACTTCGACCATCCGGTGTCGGCGCTCGACATCTTCGCCACCGCCGCCGCGGCCGCCGGGGCGACGGTCGATCCCACGCGTGCGCTCGACGGCGTCGACCTGGTTCCGTTCGTCACGGGCGCGAAAAAAGCGCCGCCGCACGAGGCGGTGTTCCTGCGCATGTTCGACCGCGGCACCTACGCCGTGCGCAGCGGCGACTACAAGCTGGTCATCCCGGCGAAAGACCAAGCCCCGCAACTCTACAACCTGCGCAAAGACATCGGCGAAACGCGCAACCTCGCGTCGACCCACCCCGAGGAGCTGCGCCGCCTCGACGCCTTGCGCACCGCGTGGGACGCACAGTTGATCCCGCCCGCCTTTCCCGGCCTGCAGTCGGAAACCGCCGGTGCAGGCAAAGGGAAAGCGAAGCAGTAACGGCGCGGACACTCCCGCAG
>CAYYVB010000397.1:0-3121 GCA_964475035.1 uncultured Opitutaceae bacterium
CTTCGACGTCGCGAGCGTCGACTTCCATCACCCGGATCATCCGGCGCCGCGCGATTTTTTTCTCATCCACGCGCCCGATTGGGTGAATGTGCTCGCCGTCACCCCGCAGCACGAACTCGTGCTCGTGCGGCAGTTCCGCTACGGCTCGAACGACATCTCGCTGGAAATCCCCGGCGGCGTGATGGACCCCGGCGAGGAGCCGGTCGCGACCGCGGTGCGCGAATTGCAGGAGGAGACGGGTTTTGCGGGCACATCCGCACGACTGCTCGCCTCGGTGCATCCGAATCCCGCGATGCAGACGAACCGCTGCCACCTCATCCTCGTCGAGGGCGCGGAGCGCCGCGGCGCCACGAAATGGGACCGCGACGAGGAGTTCGAAATCCACACCGCACCGGTCGACGATGTCTATGCGCGCGCCTGGCGCGGCGAAATCACGCACGCGCTTGTGCTCGATGCGCTGCTGATGTTCTGGCCGCATTGGCAGCGGATGAAGTCCGCGGCGAAATGATGACGGACTGTGCCGGGCGCGTCGTTTGACTTTGCCCGGCCGCCACGTTTACTCCGCGCCACCGATGGAAAGCGCCGTCACCACGCCCGCGTTCGCCAACTCGGCCGACACGCTCGGCGCGAGGGCGGGCGGCCTGCTGCCCGCCGCGCTCGAGCAGGAAGTGCGCGCCATCTACGCACGCAGCCCGCTCTACGGGCAGCGTTTCCCGCTGCACCACGAACCGCTTCAGTGGGCGTGCTACCGCGAGATCCCGCTGCTGACGAAGCAGGAGATCGTGCAGCGCGGGCACACGGCGTTCTTCGCCGACTACCGCGAGATCGAGCGCGGCTTCGCGCAGAAAAAATTCGAATACGAGCACACCTCCGGCACCACGAGCGGCCCGATGACGGTCGTGATGGAGGACGGCTGGTGGAACGCGCAGACGCGCCGCGCCTACCTCGCGCATCCCGGCCTCGCGCGCTACGTCGACCGCCCCTATCGCAAGTGCGTCCTCGCGCCGGTCGGCTGCTCGAGCAACCTCTGTCCCTACGAGGATCACCCGTTCCCGCACCGCTATTTCGACGGCACGGTTTATCTTAATCTCTCCAGCGATCCCTTCGCGTTTCCCGACGGCGAGTGGGAGCGCATCGTGCGCGAGCTGCAGGCCGTGCAACCGGAAGTGGTCGAGGGCGAGCCGGTCTATCTTTCGCTGCTCGCACGCGCGTTGCAGAAGCGCCGTGTCAGCGTGCCGAGCGTCAAGACCGTCATCCTCACCTACGGCAAGGCCAGCCGGCAGCACAGCGCGCGCATCGCCGAGGCGTTCCCGGGCGCGGAGCAAGTCGACCTCTATGGTTCGACCGAGGCGGGCTACCTGTTCGTCGGCGACGCGTTCCAGGACAACCTGCGCGTCGTCGAGGCGAATTGCTTCATCGAATTGATCCCGTGGCGCGCGACGGATCCGGATGCCTTCCAGATCCTCGTCACGACGCGCGACCGCGTGGCGATGCCGCTGTTGCGTTACCACACGGGCGACATCGTGCGGCGCACGCCGACGGGCTATCGCATCCTCGGGCGCGAGAAGGACCTGTTCACGCGCGCCGACGGCGTCGTGGTGTCGGCCTTCGAAGTCGACCAGGTTATGCCGGCGGATTTCGCGTGCTGGCACTGGAGCCTCGTGCAGGTCTCGGAGCTGCGGTGGGAATTCCAATATGTCGCCGACGAACTCGCGCCGGAGAAATTGACCGCGGCGCTGGCCGGCGTGCTCGGCGAGGGTGCGCGAGTGAGCCTGTTCCGCCGGAAGTTCATCGCCCCGGCGGCGAGCGGCAAATTCGCCCTGCTCAAGCCGCTGGCGAAGTGATTCCCGAGGCGCGGACACGGGCCTGATCCGCCCCGCGCGGGCGGGTCCGGCGCAGCGGCATAATCATACAGGTAAGGGACCCTAATGCCTCGGGCGACGCCCGGGGGCAGCCTTTACAAGGCGGGGGGGACTGAATTGTGTCTGCCGTCGCCGGTCTTCGTCCCCTCCACGCCGGCATCCAGCACACCTCATGCGATGAACCTCCTCGGCTCGCTCTTCACCTCGTCCATTGGACGGAAGTTCCTGATGGCTGCGACCGGACTCGTGTTGTTCGGTTTCGTCACGGGCCACCTCGTCGGCAATCTCCAGATCTTCCTCCCGCCGGAAAAGATCAACGCCTACGGCCACCTGCTCGAGTCGCTCGGCGGCGCGCTCTGGGCCATCCGCCTCTTCCTGCTCGCCTGCGTGGCGCTCCATATCTGGCTCGCCATCCAGCTCACGCTGGAAAACCGCGCGGCCCGCCCCGAGGCCTACGGAGCCGAGAAGACCAACCGCGCCACGCTCGCCTCGCGCGTCATGGCCCGCACCGGTCTCGTCGTGCTGGTGTTCCTCGTCTATCACCTCTGGCACTTCACGATCCGCGGCGGCAATCCCGAGTGGAGCGAACACACCTACCGCCTCGCGGACGGCACGATGGTGCGTGATGTCCACGCGATGATGTTGCAGGGCTTCAGCCACGTCGGCGTGTCGCTGTTCTACATCTTCGCCGTCGGCCTGCTCAGCTACCACCTCGCACACGGCATCGTCTCGATGTTCCAGTCGCTCGGTCTCAAGAACGAGACCTGGACGCGCTGCCTCGAGCGCTTCGCCGTCGTTTACTGCTGGGGCTACTTCCTCCTCAACGCCCTCATCCCCCTCTCCGTCCTCGGCTGGGTCCCCGTGCTGAGCGGCTTCATCCATCGCTGATCTTTTCCCGCCATGGCCAAACTTGACTCCAAGACTCCCTCCGGCCCGCTCGCCGACAAGTGGCGCAACCACAAGGCCTCGATCAAACTCGTCAATCCGGCCAACAAGCGGAAATACGAGGTCATCGTCGTCGGCGCCGGCCTCGCCGGTTCGTCCGCCGCCGCCACGCTCGCCGAGCTCGGCTACAAGGTGAAGTGCTTCGTCTTCCACGACAGCCCGCGCCGCGCCCACTCCATCGCCGCCCAAGGCGGCATCAACGCCGCCAAGAACTACCAGAACGACGGCGACAGCGTCTACCGGCTCTTCTACGACACCATCAAGGGCGGCGACTACCGCGCCCGCGAGGCCAACGTCCACCGCCTCGCCGAGGT
>CAYYVB010000398.1:0-3102 GCA_964475035.1 uncultured Opitutaceae bacterium
CCCGTGGACGCTGCCGTGAGCCACAACGATCCGCGGTTTTCCGCCGAACGCGTTGGCGGGGATGTCCAACGAACGCAGCCACGTAGTCGGATCGGCCGACTCCGCCCGCCGCAAAAGAGGACAGGGGAAAATGACCGCCGTCTCAAGTTCGATAGGTTCTGGTGTCAGCAGAATTCGGAAATTGGGGGCGAGACTAGCGCACTCGCGCTGAAAAAACCCTTGCTGCCAAATACTACCGGGACCGCCGTGGTCATGGTTGCCGGGAATCGCAAGGACCGGCACGTCAAGGCGCCCGATAGCACTACACGCCATGGAAACGGTGGCCTTGGTGACACTGGCCGAGTCGAATAGGTCGCCCGCGACCAAGACGAACTCTGCGCGGTATTCATCCACAACCTTTCCGATGCGTTGGATCGCTGCGAAACGCTCCTGCTGGACCAGCGATCGCTTCTGAACGTCAGCAATCCCGGCAAATGGTTTGCCGAGTTGCCAGTCAGCGGTGTGGAGGAAACGAGCGTTCATCGAGATCAGATCACGACAATTCGGACTTTGGCCGGATCGCGTCCCTTCAGGAGTTGGTCGAGATACTCACCCATCCGTCGGCGCACTTCCTCGGGGGTGGCAGGGCTGCCATCGGGGAACAGCGCAGTGCGGAGCCCACCAAGGTCGAGCGACAGTTTGGTGAGGCCGGAAAGCGCCTGCTGGAGGGCATCCAGAAAGTCCTTGCTGATTTCGTCGGGCAGTTGCTTCGACGAGACGAAGGCCTGAATAAGTTTTTTCTGTGCGGGTTTGAGCAAATCGAAATTCGCTTGGATGACCGGGTCGGCGAGGTCGTTGAGCAGAGCTTGAGTCCACGCCCCAAAGACCTGGTCAAGCTGCGCCTTCAGGTTGGACAACCGCACATCGGCAGAAGCCCCGATCGGCTCCAACCGCGGCCAGTAATCAGCTTGGGGCTCAGCATCGAGGTCCTTCTCGGTCAGAGGACGGCCGGTTTTCAACGCCCCGAATTCATTCTCAAGATCGGTGAGCTGTTGTCGGTTGATGACTTCAATGACCGCGAGCCGCTTCAATGCGTTAAGACGTTCGTCCCGCAGGAGGGCGGACTTCTCCTTGTCTTGGGACAAGCTCAGACGGGCCTTCCGGTAGAGCTCAAGATAGGCGCGGATGTAATCGGATTTGAGCTTCCGGAGCGTCTTTTCGAGTTGGGCTTTGAACGCCTCGGACTCGCGATTCTCGGGAATGCGGATTTGATTCAGCAAATCCGTCCGCACGCGGCGGCTTTCCGCCACCCACGCATGATCATCGGGCAATACAGTCTCAGCTTGCGAAAGGTAGTTGGTCAGTTGGCTAACCTCGCGCGCGAAACGCTCCATGGACTCGATTTCCGCCAAGCGCTGGAACGCTGATTTGTGCGCAGCGATCTCGGCCGTGGCCAAGTGGAAGTTTTTGATCTTTCCGGGCGTGTTATAGGCCTGGAGTCCTTCGAGGAACTCCTTGCACCGCCGCATCGTTTCACCGATCTGCGCTACTTCCGCATCGGTGTAGAGCGACTGGCCCCAGAACGGGAGACCGTTGAGGAGTTGCTGCCGAGCCATCACCAGTTTCTCGACCCGTTCGGCAACGGTCTTCTGCAACTGCTGCACGGGGGCGCCATCGCCTTGGGTAACCTGCACGGCAAGCCCGGGAGCCAACCCGAGCAACTCGAACAGTGCCTTCAATCCGGCAACGTTCCAGTCCTTCGGCTTTTCGAGATGCTTGAAAGCCGTCAGGTCCGACAACGGGGTGGTCGTGAGCCCGGCGAGGTTGGTGGCATCGAACTTGGTGCCGGGAATCGCCAGCACAGCGTCGCCGTTGTAAACGAGCGACGCGGCCAGCACCGCGACCCAGCACGGCTCGAGCCGCAGCGAGCCGGGAGCCATGTAGTCGATGTCTCGTTCGAGGGTGGTGATGACCTCGTTACGATTGAGAACCTGCCCCTGACCCTTGGTCTCGAGCTTATCGAGGATGAACTTCGCCGCGGTAGAGTTTGCCGGCACCACCCGATCACCTTCGAGCAGACCAAGCGCGTCCAGAATGGCTGACGCCTGTTTGGTCCGGGTTGGTTGGCTCAGACCGCGGATGGCTTCCTGCGCTGCCTGCATGGCGTTACCTTCGCGCCCGTAGGTCACGAGCGTGGAGAACACGGGATACTGCGGGGCGTCATCGTGGAAGTGCGCGGCCAGACTGACGGACGCGACCAGGTTAATGGCGTCGCGGACGTTGAGATTGCCACTGCCACCTGTCCCCTGCAGTGCGCTGGTGAGCTTTTTGCGATTTCCCTGATAGGTTACCGAGATAGCAGTCAGGAGATGCTCCCGCAGCCATTTGGTGAGGCGAAGAAGATACTCGGCCGCCTTCTTCTCGTAGACCTGTTTTTTGACGCCCGAGGCAATCGAGGCGAGGTCAAGCGCGCCCGCGTAGAGACGCAGCGAGTTGATGAACTCCGGCTGCTTGTCATCAAGTCGGAAGAAAACTTCGTCCGCACGCTTTTCGTCGGAATACTTCGGCGGATCGAACGGCTGGATAAAGTAGAGGTAGAAATCGCGGGTTGGAACAGCCGTGGATCGCTCGTTGGGCGCACCGAAAAAGAGATAGCCCAAGCGGCCGGCCTTGTGCTCACGCCATTCGATTTCGTGCTGCCAGATTTGGTAGCCCGTCACGTGGGTCGGGACGTCGGTGCACTCCAAGACCTGCCGCAGCGCGTCGTAATAGAACCGGTCGAGCGTCCCGTTATCCAGCGTCTCCGCCCGCTTCTCAACGAGCGCGTCGTAGTCATCAGTCTTTTTTAGATCGAGGAACCACTGCCGATTATCCGGATTCGATGAGATGAACTGGCCACTGACCGTTTTGTGAATCTCGCGCAGCGTCGTTTCGACAACGGTGAGCAAATCCTCGGCCGGCTCGCCGCCGAGTTCCGCCGCGCCGGAATGGTAGAGGCAGAGGTGGTCACGCATTTCCTCCGGGGTCAGGCCAAGTGACGAGTGGATGTCACCGGTCGTGAGCCTGTGGACGGAAAGTCCGCGCACGATGCGCAGGGCCATCGGCTTGTAGGTTTTCTTGGGG
>CAYYVB010000399.1:0-754 GCA_964475035.1 uncultured Opitutaceae bacterium
CGACAGTAGGGCCGGCTTCAGCCGGCCGCGAAAACTTGCGCAGCGAGCGATCGTCCTAATGACCGGCTGAAGCCGGTCCTACGCCAAAGGGCTGCAACAATTTTTGGGGTGCAAGCGCGCCACCTCCCCAACCTTCCTCACGCATACCGCAGCCGCAGCCGCGTCGCGGGGAAGAACTTCCCGGGGCAAACCGTGTGGTTGCGGTCGACCCAGCGATGAATCGTGAACTTCGGCTGCACGCCGAGTGGCGCGTCGTCCCGCAGCCAGTCGATCAGGGTCGTCAGCGTCTCGAGCTGCCGCGCGCTCGGGCGCGTTTCCTCGAAATTGCCGACGAGGCAGATGCCGATGCCCCGCTGGTTGAACTCCCGGTTGCGCACGTGCCCGCCGTCGAGCTGCCGGCGCCAACGCGGGCCGATCTCGATCGTGCCGTCGGGTGAATCGCTGCCGTTGCCGATGACGAAGTGATACGCCAGGCCGTTCTCCATGCCGCGGCGCCGGTGCGCGGCGTCGTATTTCGCCGCGTTGCCGATGGCGATGCCGCTGTGGTGCACGACCACGTGCCGCCAGCGCCCGCGCAAAATGGGCAGGCCGCGCGTCGTGGCGATGACCTCATCGAGCACGCTCACCGGCGGCAACTGGAGCCGCTGGCCGACCTGGATGACGTCGCTGGGCAGACGATTGTGCGCCTTCAGCGCGGCGACGGTCACCCCGTGTTGCTCCGCGATGGAGGTGAGCGTGTCGCCGCGCCGCACGA
>CAYYVB010000399.1:764-3095 GCA_964475035.1 uncultured Opitutaceae bacterium
ATGTGGAAACGCGGCCCGACCTTCGCCCACGACGTCGGCGCCAGCGCCACGCCACCGGCCAGCCAGAGAGCGGCATGGAGGAAGCGGCGGCGGGAAATCATCCGCCGCACCTTACCATGCCCGTCAACCCCTGCGGCCGGGACGCACGCGCCGTTTGCCTTTGCGCGCCGGGTCGTTTCCCTCCGGGCGCATGAAGCATTACGATTTCGGCACCACGTTCCGCGAACTCTACGACCACGCCGTCAAACTCTACGCCGCCGGCCGGCGCGGGGCGGAGACCTTTTTCACGCCCGACCAGCAGCGCTTCCTCGCGGCGAACGGGCTCACGGCCCAGAATCTCTACGATTACGCCGAGGATCATCTCGCCGGGGGCGAGCCGGGTTTCGAGCGCGCGCTGGCCATCGAGTCGGTGCGGCGCGACTACTTCCTCAACGTCCAACGGGGCGTGCCGTCGACGCGCGTGCTGAACGAAGCGACGATGCCGGCCAAGACGGACGCCATCGAGGGCATAGCCTGGCTGCCGCGCATCATCCCGAAGACGAAGGCCAAGCTCCGCGGAGAACTGCCGGCCTCGCTGATGTATTCCTGCGGCGGCGACCGGCGCTTCTTCAAGGAGCACGACATCCACCCGGCCGAGTTCCTCAGCCTCGTCTGGCGCCATGAGCACGACGACGCGGCCATCGTCGCCTGGGTCGTCGCCCGGAGCCGCGCGGCCAAAGCCTGATTTTTCTTCGCTCGGGCGCGAGCTTTTCGCCGTCCGGCGGATTGACGCGTCCACTCGCGCGCGCAGGTTGACGCCATGCCGCTGAGGGCCCTCGTCGTCGACTTCAACTCGTTCTTCGCTTCCGTCGAACAGCAGGAGCGTCCCGAGTTGCGCGGCCAGCCCGTGGCCATCGTTCCGGTCATGACGGAAGCGACCGGTTGCATCGCGATCAGCCTCGAGGCCAAGCGCCGCGGCCTCACGCGCAACCTGCCGGTCAAGGAGGCCCGCGAGAAGGTCCCCGACCTCCTCCTCGTCGAGTCGCGGCCGGAAACCTACATCCGCTACCATCACCGCCTCGTGGAGGTGATCGAATCGTGTCTGCACGTCGACCACGTCGGCTCGATCGACGAGGTCACCTGCCGCCTCACCGGCTCGCACGCCGAGCCGGCCAAGGCTGTCGCCGCGGCCAAGCGCATCAAGCAGGCCGTCCGCCGCGAGGTCGGCGAATGCCTGCGCTGTTCCATCGGCATCGCGCCCAACTGGCTGCTCGCGAAGGTCGCGTCCGACATGGAGAAACCCGACGGTCTGGTCGTGCTCGACGAGTCCGACCTGCCCGCGCGCCTCTTCACGCTCGCGCCCGGCGACATCGCTGGCATCGGCCCCGGGTTGCAACAGCGCCTGCTCGGACGCGGCATCACGACGCTCGATCAGCTCTTCGCCCTCTCGATGCGCGAGTGGCGCGGCATCTGGGGCAGCGTGCGCGGGGAACAGATGTGGCGCCTCCTGCACGGCGAGGACCTGCCGTTCTTCGAGCAGCAATCCGATCAGACGCTCGGTCACGGCCACGTCCTGCCGCCCGCGTTGCGCAACGACAAATCCGCCTTCGCCGTCCTCCACCGTCTCCTGCAGAAGGCCGCCATGCGCCTGCGCGACTCCGGCCTCTATGCCGGGCGCCTCCAGGTCTCCGTCAGCTACGGCGCCGACGAAAGCTGGGCCGACGAGCTGCACTTCAACGACACGCAGGACACGCTCCAGCTCACGCACGCGCTCAACCAGCTCTGGAAACGCCGCCCGCGCCGCTGGGCCGCGCGCCGGCCGCTGAAGGTCAGCGTGCGCTTGCTCGACCTCTTGCGCAGCGAGGCGCACACGCCCGACCTCTTCTCCGCCGAGGAGGAGCGCACGCACGGCCGGTTGCTCGAGGCGGTCGACCAGCTCAACCGCACCTTCGGCAAGAACTCGGTCGTCTTCGGCGGCGCGCTCGGGGCCACGGGCTACGCGCCGATGCGCATCGCCTTCACCCGCATCCCGAAGCCGGAGCTGGAGGAGATCGACCGCACGCGCGCCCGCCGCCTGCGCCCGAAGCCGCCCGCGCCGACAACCCCGCCGACTGACGATTCGACGTGAACCGCGCACCACTCGGCGGTCCGCGCCTTGACGCCGCGCGCCCGGTGGACAGGTTTCCCCCAACCCCTTCCCCATGCCCCGCTACAATCTGAACGTGAACGGGCAGTCCCGCCCGGTCGATGTCCCCGCGGACACGCCGTTGCTCTGGGTGCTGCGCGACAACCTTGATCTCGTCGGCACGAAATACGGCTGCGGCGCCGGACTCTGCGGCGCCTGCACCATCC
>CAYYVB010000400.1:0-3083 GCA_964475035.1 uncultured Opitutaceae bacterium
CAGTTCTGCGCGGTCACGCTGTCGGCGATCTACCACGACATCCTGAAAGACCGCCTCTACACGCTCGGCGCCGCGCACCCGCTCCGCCGCTCGTCGCAGACCGCGATCCACCACATTTTCCGCACGCTCGTCCGCATCCTCGCCCCGGTGATCACGTTCACGGCCGACGAGGCGTGGAGCTACGCCACGAGCG
Organism: uncultured Opitutaceae bacterium; assembly: GCA_964475035.1. Classification (GTDB taxonomy): domain Bacteria; phylum Verrucomicrobiota; class Verrucomicrobiia; order Opitutales; family Opitutaceae; genus Didemnitutus. Next base: position 194 of record CAYYVB010000400.1, read on the forward strand.
GCAAGGAATACGGCGACGACTCCGTGCACCTGCAGGACTGGCCCGAGGCGCCGGCGGAGTGGACCGATGACGCGCTCGAGACGGAGTTCGCCCACCTGCTCCAAGTCCGTCGCCAAGTCACCGAGGCCGTCGAACCTCGCCGCGCCGCCGGCGAAATCGGCAAGTCCCTCGATGCCGTCATCGAGCTGGCCGGCACGACGACCGATCCGGTCTTCGGTGCGCTCCAGAAGCATCAAGCTTCCCTGTCCGAGTTTCTCATCGTGTCCCAGGCGACTTTGACCGAGTCTGCTGTGGGCACCGGCGTGCGCATCGGTGTTAAAACCGCCGCCACTTCCGGCCATCACCGCTGCCCCCGCTGCTGGCGCTGGGTCCCCGCCCTTTCGGCCACGACGCACGGAGAGGTTTGCCCTCGCTGCGCGGACGCCCTTAACTCCTGACCTCTCCCCTTCCCATGTCCAAGAAAGCTACCGCGAAGAAAGCTGCCAAGCCCGCCAAGAAAGCCGCACCCGCGAAGAAAGCCGCCAAACCGGCCGCGAAGCCCGTCGCCAAACCGGCCCCCAAGGTCGCGGCCAAGCCCGTCAAGGCCCACGCTCCCGCCCCCGCAGCCAAGCCGGCGAAATCCGCCCCGGCACCCGCCGCCAAGGCCGCCGCCGCGACCAAGGCTAAAGGCCCGATGACCGCGGCCGATTTGAAGCGCATGATCCTCGAGCGGAAATCAGCCGGTCCGGCCAAGTCCATTTCCTTCTCCCTCGACGAGGTGCGAGAGATCGCGAAGAAAAATGAGAAGGTCGTCGAATCGTCCGACAAGGGCACCAAGGCCAAGGGTGGCGCCAACCACAAGAATCACGACGCGCATCTCAAGCAGCTCGAGAAGCCGCACAAGCCGCACCACGTGAAGCCGGCCTCACTCACCGATATCCTCGGCTTCAACCCCGCGAAGGGCCGCAAGCCCGCGTTGGTGCACGAGGACGACGTGCCGGAAAAATTCCGCCGCTACTACAAGATGCTCGTCGAGCTCCGCAACCATGTGCTCACCCAGCTCGGCGAGCACACCGAGGAAACGCTGCTCAAATCCGCCAAGGACGACTCCGGCGACCTCTCCGGATACGGCCAGCACATGGCCGATGCCGGCACCGACACCTTCGACCGTGATTTCGCCCTCTCCCTCGTCTCGAGCGAGCAGGAGGCGCTGTCCGAGATCGAAGCCGCGATCAAGCGCATCCACGACGGCACCTACGGCATCTGCGAACTCACGCAGAAACCGATCCCGAAGGAACGCCTCCTCGCCGTCCCCTTCACCCGTTACACCGCCGAGGCCCGCAAGCAGGTCGAACGTCATTCGCACCGCGCCCAGCAGCGCGGCGGCCTCTTCGGCGACGCCAACGACGAAGACGGTGGCAAGATGATGGAAGACGACGCGGGCGGAGACGAGTGATCCGGCGGATTTTCCATTTTGGATTTCGGATTTTCGATTGAATCTCCTGCCGCCTAGTCCCCCTCCCGGAGCGCCCGTCCCGGAACCGGCCCAATCGAAAATCGAAATTCAAAAATCGAAAATCGGCCGCTTCCTTGCCTACCGGCGTTTCTGGATCGTCGCGGTCGTCGTCTATGTCCTCGACCAGCTGACCAAGGGCTGGATCGTCGAACGGCTGGAATTCCCGACCTACGGGCCGCCGTTCCACCTGCCGGTCATCGAGGGTTTCTTCAACCTCGTGCACGTCGGCAACACGGGCGCGGCGTGGAGCATGTTCTCCGGCTACGGCCACTGGCTAGGGCTGTTCGCGCTCGCGACCCTGGTCGCGATCTTCTTCTGGCGGCACACGCTCGGCCTGCGGGCGCCCTTTGTGCAGCTCTGCTTCGGCGGGCTCGTCGGCGGAACGCTCGGCAACGTCACGGACCGTTTCCGCTACGGCCACGTGGTGGACTTCTTGGATTTCCGCTTCGGCACCTACGCCTACCCGTCCTTCAACGTCGCCGACATGGGCATCGTCTGCGGCGTCTTGGCGTATGTGGTGTGGTCGTTCCGCCAGCCCAACCAGCCTGGCGGCTGAAAAGTCCAAATCACAAACGCCAAACTCCAAACTAGCGAGCGAGGCGATTGCCGCGAACACAACCTTTGGCGTTTGGACTTTTGGAGTTTTGGTTTTGCGTGGAGTGAGCGCAGCTCACTCGACGTTCGCCATTTGCTCCCGCACGCGCTCGAGCTCGTTCTTGCACTCGATGACGCGCTGGCTGATCGCGAGGTCGTTGGCCTTGCTGCCGATGGTGTGGATCTCGCGGCCGATCTCCTGGAGGATGAACTCCGCCTTGCGCCCCACCTCGCCATCGCCGCGGAGGAGTTCCTTCAACTGCGCAAGGTGGCTGCGCAGCCGCGTGATCTCCTCCGTCACGTCGATGCGGTCGGCGAAGAGCGCGACTTCCTTGAGCACGCGCTCGTCGCTGAGGTCGAGTTCGAGCCCGGCCGTGCGGAGACGCTGCAGGAGGGCTTCGCGGTAATTGACCGTCACCTGCGGCGCGCGCTGGGCGATGGCCTCGATGTTCGTCTGCAATTTGGCCAGCCGGCCGAGAAAATCCACGAGCAGCGCCTCACCCTCGCGGGCCCGCATCGCCCCGAGGCCGCGCAATGCGGCCGAGAGCGCCTGCTCCACGGCGGGCCAGACTTCGTCCGCGGCACCGAGCTGCCCTTCCCCGCCCTGCGCGCTGGCGATTTCCCAGAGCAGTTCCGCCGTCGGCTGGAACAGCACGCCTTGCGCGGCGGCGAGGTCTTTGAGCCTTTCGAGCGTCTCGGTCACGGCGGCCTCGTCCCACTCGGCGGCCGTGCGGCCGCCGTCGACCTCGACGACGACGTGCACCTTGCCTCGCGCGACGAGCTTGCGCACCGCATCGGCGA
>CAYYVB010000401.1:0-3049 GCA_964475035.1 uncultured Opitutaceae bacterium
CGCCGAGGGCGGACTCTACCGCGAACTCACCGAACACATCCGCGCCCTCGACCAGCGCCCGCCGAGCTACAAGCCCTTCTTCAACGGCCAACTCTTCAAGCCCCACTTCTCCGAAGAGCTGATCGTCGGCGACGAGTGGCTGGCCAACTTCATCCTCGATCTCACCTCCGATGACTCCGGCTACAACTTCGCCGACATCAAGGTCGAGATCCTCGGCGACGCCTACGAACGCTTCCTCGGCCACATCCTCGTGCCCAAGGGCCGCGGCACTGCCATCGAGGAGAAACCCGAGGTTCGCAAGGCCGGCGGCGTTTACTACACCCCGCGCTACATCACCGACTACATCGTCGAGCAGACCATCGGCCGCCTCCTCGACGGCAAGACACCCAAGGAAGTCGAAAAACTCCGCTTCCTCGACCCCGCCTGCGGCTCCGGCTCCTTCCTCATCCGCGCCTACGAACGCGTGATGGAGCACTACCTCCGCTACTTCACCGCCAACCCGGAGAAGCGCCGCAAGGACGACTGTTTCGTCGACGCCGCCGGCAACGTCCGCCTCACCACCGCGCTCAAGCGCCGCATCCTGGAGAACAACATCTACGGCGTGGACATCGACGCGCAGGCCGTGGAGGTCACGCAACTTTCGCTCTACCTCAAGATGCTCGAAGGCGAGAATCGCGACACGCTGCGCCAGCAGACCGAGCTCTTCCGCGGCGAGCCCCTGCTCCCGCCACTTGATAAGAACATCAAGTGCTTCAATTCGCTCATCGGCTCGGACTTCTCCCTCGACCCCGCCGAACTCATCCGCGTCAACGCCGGCGATTGGGATGTGCACTTCGAGGCGATCATGAAGGCCGGAGGCTTCGACGCCGTCGTGGGCAACCCGCCGTATGTGCGGATTCAAACGTTGAACGAAAATGATCCTGCTGCAGTGGACTATCTCGGCCGGCGCTACGCTGCCGCTAAAACAGGCAACTACGATCTCTACGTCGTGTTCATTGAGCGAGCGCTCGAACTGCTGAGTCTGGAAGGCCGATTCGGCTACATCGTGCCGCATAAATTCTTCAACGCGAAGTATGGTGAAGGTCTCCGTGAGTTTCTGGCCGGCGGACGATTTGTCAGCGGCATCGTCCACTTCGGACACCAGCAGATTTTCGACGGAGCCACCACTTACACCTGTCTTCTCTTCCTTCAGCGCACGCCACAAAAGTCGTTCGATTACACGTCGGTCGTTAAACTGGCGGATTGGCGAACCAATCCTCGCGCGATGATTGAGTCCGTTGAATGCAGCACGCTCACTGCCGCCGACTGGGTCGTTGCTGGTGGTCCCCGAGGTGCATTGCTCGCTAGACTTCAAGCCATCCCTCTCAAGCTCGACCAGGTAACGACACGCATCTTCCAAGGGATCAAAACCAGCGCCGACAAAATTTACATCGTAGAAGAGCGGTCGCGCTCCACGAAGCTGGTGCGGGTCTGGTCGCCGCAGATGGAACGCGAGTTCGACCTAGAGCCCGATCTGTTGCACCCGTTGATCAAAGGCGGCGACAGTCGGCGCTACTCGTTGTCAAAGACGACGCGCCTGATTCTCTTTCCTTACGAGAAGCGAGATGGATCCGCCGCCCTCATTGACGCAAAGAGTTTCGCGCAGCGCTACCCGCACACATGGGAGTATCTCCTCGCGAACAAGAGCTATCTTGAGAATCGGGAGGACGGAAAGATGAAGGGTGTAGGATGGCACGCGTTCGGGCGCACACAGGCGCTAGACGTGATGCCGCTGCCAAAGATTTTCACACCAGACATCGCTCCGATGCCCGCGTTTTCCTATGACCCCAGTGGAGAATGTTTTTTCACAGGCGGAGTCGCCGGAGGATACGGTTTGTTGGCCGTCGAGTCGGTGTCGCCGCAATCGCTTCTTGCGCTGCTTAACAGCAAAGTCCTCGGCTGGATAGTCGCACAAACCGCCACGCAGATGCGAGGAGGCTACTTCAGCTTCGAAGCCCGCTTCATCCGCAACCTCCCGATTGTTTTGCCGAGCAACTCCGTCCACGACCGCCTGGTCGCATTGGTCGACAAGATGCTGACGCTGACGCCGGCGTTGCGGGCGGCGAAGAGCGAGGCGGAGAAAGCCACGCTGCAAAACGCGGTGAAGAAGACCGACCGCGAGATCGACCAGCTCGTCTACCAGCTCTACGCCCTCACCCCCGAAGAAATCGCCCTCGTCGAAGGCACCGCCCCCACGAAGAACTGATCCGCCGTGAATTCTGGTGAACTCCAGCAACAACTCGATACCCTCGTCGCCGGCTGGGAGGGCGAATGCGTCGAGTTCAAGGAAGCAAACGACAACTTCTCCACTTCCGACATCGGCAAGTATTTCTCCGCCCTCGCCAACGAGGCCAACCTGCGCGGTCGCCCAGCCGGCTGGCTCGTATTCGGCGTGAATAATCGCTCCCGCGCCGTCGTCGGCACCGACTACCGTCGCGACCACGAACGGCTTCACAGCCTCAAGCACCAGATCGCAGAGGGCACGGATCCTGCGACGTCCTTTCGCGACATCCACGAACTCACCACGGCGCAAGGCCGCGTCGTGCTGTTTGAGATCCCGGCTGCGCCCCGGGGCATTCCCATCGCCTGGCAGTCGCATCATTACGCTCGCAACGGCGAAAGCCTTGGCGGCCTCAGCATCGCGAAGCAGGATGAAATCCGCTCCCAGTCGCTCGCCGACGATTGGTCGGCGGTGGTTTGTCCACAGGCCACGCTGGCCGACCTCGATCCCGCCGCCCTCGCGAAAGCGCGGGAGATTTTCCTCGGGCGTTACCGCGATCGGATCCCCGAGCCTGTCGTGCGAGGCTGGGACGACGACGCGTTTCTTGAGCAAGCCAAGCTGACTTTGCGGGGCGGCATCACCAGGGCCTGCCTGCTGCTGCTCGGGCGGGAGCAAGCAACCGCGCTGCTCAACCCCTACGTCGCGGAGATGTCGTGGAAGCTCGAAGGCCCGGAGCGAGGCTACGAACATTTCCATCCGCCATTTTTGCTCACCACTTCTCGGCTGTTT
>CAYYVB010000402.1:0-3037 GCA_964475035.1 uncultured Opitutaceae bacterium
CTGCATGGCGGTCTTCGGCCTGATGCCGGGCATGCCGGTGCTTCCATTTTTCGGCCTCGCACTCGCGGCGGGCGTGATGGCGAAGACGCTCAAGGGTTTCGACGATGATGAAACTTCTGGCGCCGCGCCCGCGAAAGGTGGCAAGAGCGGCGCGGGAGCAGGCAAACCCGGCGAGTCTGTTCCCGGTGGCAGCGCCACCCCCGTCGCGCCCGCGCCGGCTGCGACCAGCGGAGCGAGCGAGGACGTGCGCAAACTCATCGATATCGACGTCTTTGCGATCGAGATCGGCTACGGGCTGCTGCCGCTGGCTGACTCGAAGATGGGCGGTGACCTGCTCGCCCGCATCACCGGCGTCCGCAAGACGCTGGCGCGCGAAAAGGGCATCGTCGTCCCACCGATCTCCGTCCGCGACAACCTCGAGCTCGAGCCCAACGACTACCGGTTCCTCCTGCGCGGTAAACCGGTCGCGCGCGGTTCGCTCATCCCCGGCCGCTTCATGGCGATGAACGTCGCGGGCAGCACCGTCCGCCTCCGTGGCATGCCGACCCGCGAGCCGGTGTTCAACCTCGATGCCGTGTGGATCGACGAGGGCGAGAAGAAGACCGCCGAGTTGAACAATTACACGGTTGTCGACCCGTCGTCCGTCCTGATCACGCATCTGTCCGAGACGCTGAAACTGCACGCGCATCACCTGCTCGGCCGCCAGGACGTGCAGGCGCTCGTCGACCACCTCAAGGGCACGCACGCCGCACTCGTCGCCGAGCTCCTGCCCGACCTCGTCAACGTCGGTCTCATCCAGCGCGTCCTGCAGAACCTGCTTCGCGAAAACATCGCGATCCTCAACCTGCCGCTCATCCTCGAGGGCATCGCGGATTTCGCGCCGCTGTCGAAGAACCCCGACGATCTCAGCGAGCTCGTGCGCCGCCGGCTTGGCCTGTATTTCGTGCCCGAGTTCGAGCACAAGCCCGGTTCGCTCAAGGCCATCACGCTCGACCCGCGGCTCGAGCAGTTCCTCGGCACCAAAGTTCACCGCTCGGCCACCGAGGTCGGCCTCGCGCTCGATCCGGCCACGGGCCGGCACCTGCTCGACGAACTCAACCGCCGCACCAACGAACTGCTTTCGCGCGGTTTGCCTGCGGTGCTCGTCGTCTCCTCCGAGGCGCGCCTGCCGCTCAAGCGTTTCCTCGAGCCTTCGTTCCCGCGTCTCACGGTGCTCGCTTTCCAGGAGCTGCCCGCTTCCACCGAAATCGAGAACGCCGGCATCATCACCACCCCGCCGCAGCTCGGACGTCCTGCCGAAGTGAAAGCCGCCGCCTGATTTTCCCATGTCGACCGCTCTGCCCAACTCTGTCGCCCCCGGTGCTTGCTATCGCTTCGTCGTCGCGAACGCGGAGGAAGCCGCGCGCGTCATCCGCGAGCAGCTCGGCGAGGAGGCGCGCGTGTTGTCCGTGCGCAACGTCGAGCGAGGAGGAATCCGCGGCCTGTTCTCCGCGCCGCGTCTGGAGGTGATTGCGCAACTCCCGGCTGCCGCGGCCGAGGCTCCTGCGGCCGGACAGCTGCGCGAACCGGCGGTCGTTGCGAGCGAACTCGCTCCGGCCGAAAGCGCCGTCGGGGCCGGACACGTGCGGACGCCGCGCTCCACGATCCGCGCGCCACGCACGAATCTGTCCGAGCTGCTGCGCCGCTCGGGTTTTTCCGAGACGCTGCTCGCCCGGCTGGAGCAATCGCCCGCGTGGAGCGGACTCGCGGCTCTGCCTTTGCACCGCGCGCTGGTGGAGACCGGACAACATCTGCGCGACCTCGCGAATGCGCGGCGTGGAGAACCGGTGCCACTGACGCGCGCGGCCTTCCTCGGCACCCCCGGTTCCGGCCGCACCACGGCGCTGTGCAAATGGCTCGCGAGCGATGTATTCCGCCGCGCGCGCCTCGGGCATGTGGTGACGGCCGAGTTCGACCGGCCGAACAGTCCCGGACAATTGCCCGTGTTCTGCGAAGCCTTGGGCGTGCCGCTCGCACATTTCCCCGCATCGACGGAGCCCGCGACGCCGGGCGGCTTCGTCTATCTCGATCTGCCCGGTCTGTCGCTGCGACATCCGGCGGAGAACGCGCCGATCCGGGCGTTCCTGGAAGCGGAGTGCATCGAGCAACGCGTGCTCGTGCTCAATGCGGCCTACGACCACGCGGGCCTGCGCGCGAGCTATGCGCTCGGGCGCGAGCTCGGGGCGACGCACGTGGTTTTCACGCACCTCGACGAGGTCACGCAATGGGGCCGGCTTTGGGACTACCTGATCGAGGGCGAACTCGAGCCGCTTTTCCTCGCCACCGGGCCGTCGTTGACCGGCGACCTCGAGACCGACGTGGCCGACGCCGTGGCACGCCGCACGCTGCCGGCGGCGGGTCCGATGCTCGTCACCGCGGAGGCGCCTGAGCCCGACGATGATGCTGAAACTGCCGGTGCGACTGCGGCGGCGGCTACCACCTTTTCCACCGCCGCCTGACCATGCGCTACGTATTTCTACTCGGAGGTCTGATGGGATTCGCGCTCGCCGCGGGAACGGCGTTTTTCGCCGGTCGCGGGCCGGATCGCATTCTTTTCGACGGTGCGCTCGGCTGCCTCGTCGGCGCACTGCTGTTCCGCTGGTTGTGGAACGTCCTGCTCGCCGGCTTGCGCGAGACGATGGTCGCCCGTCAACGCGTCGCCGCCGCCGAGGCGGCGAAGGCCAAACCCGAACCCATGCCCCTCAAGTCATGAAACCCGCCGTTGCCCTCGCATACGGCACGGATGCCACCCCCACCAACCCGCCTGCCGCCGCCGCCTGGCGCGCGTATGCAGGCACATCGGGCGCTGTTGATGAGAAGGATCTCATCGAGCGTTTCCTTCCCTTGGTCCGCAATGTCGTGGACCGCATCAAGCTCACGCTGCCGCCGCACATCGATGCCGACGACCTCTACAGCGTGGGCGTCACCGGCCTGATCGCCGCTGTGCGCAAATACGACCCGGAGCAGGGCAACACGTTTGCCGGCTACGCGGCCATGC
>CAYYVB010000403.1:0-3036 GCA_964475035.1 uncultured Opitutaceae bacterium
TCCGGTTGGGTCTCGGTGGCGGGCGTGAGCTCGCGCATCTCGGCCTCGGCCTCAGGCTCGGCATCGGCCTTGGGCTCCGTGGCGGGCGGCGGCTCATCGCTCGCCGGCGCGGTTTCGGCCGGCGGCGTCGCGGGCGGGAGCGGCGCGACCTCGGCCGGCTTTTCCGGCGTGGCGGGCGGCGCCTCCTGCGCGGTGAGGCCGGGCAGGAGGACGAGCGATGCCGCGAGCCAGAGGGTCGCGAAGAACGGGAAACGGCGGGAATTCATCGGAAAGGCTTTCACTGGACGGGACGGTAAAGGGTGCGGTAGGCGGCGGCGCCGAGGCCGAAGAGGGCGACGTAGAGCGTGCCGACAAAGGCGAGGCCGCCGTAGAGCCAGAGCGGCGGGATGTTGCCGAAGAGGCGGGCGCCAAGATCGAACACCCACACGCCGGCGTGGTAGAGTTGAACGAAAATACCAAGGCGCGCGGTGGCTTCCTGTGCGACCGCGGCGGTGTCGGCACCGCCAAGGAAGGCGGTGCAGGCGGCGACGAGCGAGCCGGCGAACAGGGTGACAACGGCGGCGAACACGGCGCGGACGGGCGTCGGCCAGTAGCTCCAGCTGCGGTGCCACCACGGGATGTTGGCGCGCTGTTCGAGGGCGGCGAAGACGCGGGCTTCAAGCGTGCGCGGGGCGCGGTGCAACGGGAGGGCGCGGAGTTCGCGGTGGACGAGTTGCTCGACTTGCGCGGGCGAGAGAGCGGCCTGGGCCTGGCGGGCGGCGAGGCGGGCTTGGAAACGGGCCTCGAAGCCCTCGGGTGCCTTGCGCGGCGGCAGGGCGCGGAGCTCGCGGTGGATGAGCTGCTCGAGGTCGTCGGGGGACTTGGGCTCGGGATTCATCGTGGGCTCAGGGTTGGAGGGATTCGTGGGCGTTGCCCTGGCGGACGAGGATCTTCGCCAGCGCCTCGCGGCCGCGCAGGATGTCGGTCTTCACCTTGCTGAGGGAGACGCGGAGCTTCTTGGCAATGTCCTCGTAGGGCATGTCCTCGAAGTGAAAAAGCACGAGCGGGATGCGCTGGTGGTCGGGCAGCTTCTCCAGCGCCTCGGCGAGGCGGGCGCGGCGCTCGGTGGCGTCCATCTCGTGGAAGAACGTGTCGGGCGCGGCGAACTCGACCTCGCGCTCTTCGCCTTCGTCGCCGCGGTGGACGAGGTCGGAGAAGAAGCTCCAGCGCTTCTTGTAGCGTTGGATGTGGTTGATCGAGAGATTGGTCGCGACGGTCTTGAGCCAGCCGCCGGCGGTGGGGCTGCCCTTCAGGTTGTCCCAATGTTCATGGGCCTTGATGAAGGTCTCCTGCGCGATGTCCTCCGCCTGCGCTTCGTTGGCGACGAGGCGCACGGCCGTGGAGAAGACCATGTCTTGGTAGTTGCGCATGAAAGTGGTGAAGTCGGTCGGGACCGTCATCCCGTCGGTGGTAGTTTGCACTGGAGTTCCGTCGTCCATCACAACACCTCCCCTCGGCGCGAAGTTGCAGAAAGTTTCGGCTGCGCAAGTAGCTTGGAAAAAGGAACTAGGACACTCGCCTCGCCGCAAGGCGCGCCTGCGTCGCGATCCGCGGCGCGGAGCCGAGTCCGCGCCCTACCCTCGCGAGGCGATGTCCGGCAATCAGGCACGCGCGCCTCCCTTGGCATTCGCGCGCGCGGCCTGGGCGGGGCGCGCGGGCGATTTGCCGTCAATCAGCCAGCGCGCGGCGGCGAGGGCGTGGACTTCGGTGCTGTCGAAGATCGGTTCGGCGAAATCGTCGGGTTTGAGCAGGAGGCCGAGCTCGGACGATCCGAGCACGATGGCCTGCGCACCGGCGGCGCGGAGCTGGCGGCCGAGGCGGAGCAACGTCTCGCGCGAGGCGTCGCGCACGATGCCGCGGCAGACTTCGCCGTAGATGATGCGGTCGAGCTCATCGAGGTCGCCACCGGCGGGCAGGTGGACCTTGATCGGCTTGCGCGGCCGGCCCGGCAACGGCGCATGGTGCGGGCGTTCGAGGAGAAAATCGTGTTCGAGCGTGAAGCGGGTTCCGAGCAGGCCGACCTGCGTGCAACGCGCCGCGCGGATCTCCTTCAGCACGGCGTCGCCGAGGTGCAGCAACGGGATCTCGACCGCAGCCTCCACGTGCTCGGCGACGTAGTGCATGAGATTGGAGCAGATGACGACGCCCTCGGCGCCGGCGCGCTCGAGCACACGCGCGGCCTCGCCGAGGATGGCGCCGGCGTCGTTCCAGCGGTTGGCCTTCACGAGCGAGTCGACCTCCTGGAAGTCGAGGCTGTTGATCAACAAACGCGCCGTGTAGAGGCTGCCGTAGCGGTGGCGCACCGACTCGTTGAGGATCCGGTAATAGAGCGCGGTCGACTCCCAGCCGATGCCGCCGATGAGGCCGAGGCATTTCATGGGGCCGAGCGACCGGCGCGAGCGCGCGAGCGAACGCATCCACGAACCCCGAAAACCGTGACGGTCGAAATCATAGTGTGCGCCCTCATCCCACGCCTCACGCCGCGGGATGGCAAGCGGCGAGAAGAAACCGATTTTCCTGCAATTAGAACCCGTTAAGGTGGTTTACCCCGCCCGCGGGCCCGTTGCGAGCCCGGGCCGTTTCGCGACACTCGCCGCATCCACCCCTCTACCTCCATGACCCAATTCCTCACGCCCGACCCGAAGATCGAAGCCGCCGTTCGCGCCAAGGGCGAACAGCTCTTTGCCCTGATGGACAAGCAGCCGCCGCCGGCACTGTTTTCCAAAAAAGGCGCCTACGCGCGCCTGATGGATTGGTCGATGAAGGACCCGGCGTTCAAGACGCAGCTCTTCCGCTTCGTCGACGTCCTCCCCTCGCTCAACACGTCCGGCGAGATCGTCCGCCATCTTCAGGAATATCTGGGCGACAAGGCAGTCGAGCTGAACCCCGCGCTCAAGGCCGGCCTCGCCGCCTCGTCGTTCGCGCCTGCGCTCGTCGCCGGTCCGGTGAAGGCGCAGATCGTCGACATGGCCGGCCAGTTCGTCGCCGGCGAGACGG
>CAYYVB010000404.1:0-975 GCA_964475035.1 uncultured Opitutaceae bacterium
CAGCACACCATACTGCCAGAGGCCTGATCGGAGCGCGTCGTACTGTAGCCATGAAGCGGTGACATTGCGGTGCTGAGTTTCGTTCCTAACACCGCACCAATGCAGAAACTTATCGAAAGGGGCCGCAAATCGAGCCATACGGTAAAGGCGCCTAAGCGAACGCTCGACACGAAACGTAAAGTCTGCAACCGATGCAGATCGAAACCCTGCGATCGCTGCAGAAGCCATGTGCTCTTCGCTTGTATCTAGATCCGGCATGCACCACCCGTCGCACCATTCGGCCAGCATCGCTTCTCCAGCGCCGCCCAATTGGCGCGATGAGCGCATGTACTCGGCTACTACCAAGCGTCCTCCTGGGCGAAGAATCCTAGCGGCCTCCTGGTAGAACCGTTTCTTGTTCTTGGCATGGCAGAGGCTTTCGAGCGCCCAAACAGCATCGAAACTACAGTCAGGAAATGGCGTCCGTGTGTAATCGCCACAGACAAAAGTTGTTCTATCCTCTAACCCGCGCGCTGCGGCGAGTGTTCGTGCTTTTTTTACTTGCATGGGGACTGGCGTAATTCCCACGCAGTGGACATCGCGATTGGACGCCAGCCAGCACGAGCTACCCCCCACTCCGCACCCAGCGTCTAGGACGCTCTGGCCGGCAACTAAGCCGGCAACGTCGGCCAGGATGCGGTTTGTGTTTGTGAGCGCTTCGGCGTGGGTTCGGACTCCGCCGTCGAAGTATCCAAAGTGCATACCTCGGCTATGGCTGTCAGTCCAGAGTACTCGGTAATCCAACCAAGTGTCTTCATAGTATCGGACTACCGAGTTCATTTGTATTCCTTAGCAAGTATGCATACCGCGAGGGAGTACAGGCGCCGGTTCCAGTCGGGCTGTAATTATAGAAGCGGTCTATTGAGTGACTAGTCCCGTAGCTTCTATGGTTCCACACAGTTGACGCGTGCCGAGGTGCCGAACATGCACGGCACA
>CAYYVB010000404.1:985-3024 GCA_964475035.1 uncultured Opitutaceae bacterium
CGGCACACCCAATGCTAGCCCGATGTTTCTGCTGCTAACGTTGATTGTAGCTTGGAGCCACTTACGAATGACTTACTGATTGTTGTCCTCCGACTAACCTTCAGACTTGTTCTACTTCGGCACAAGAAAGTAGGTCTGCTCCAGTTCGACCGCCGACGTCGACGAGACATGGGTGGGAAACTGCTCAAGCACGCCTTTCTCGTCGCGCTCGGCAACCCCGACAAATACAGTCTTGCCCGCCACGATCGAAGCTAGCCAAGCAGTGTCAGGTCGTGCGAGTTTCAGTGCGTCGGCGTAGGCCAGGGAGCGAAGCACGCGCGCCGGCCCGTACTCGTTAAAGAGCAGATCTCCCGGTCCGGCATACAAGTAGCGCATGCACACGGCCGCACCACTGAGCGAACCGTTCTTCGCCCACGGCCCTAACTCGCGCAGGACCGCACGGAAGTACAGTTCGGCACTCACCAGCTCGCCAGGCTCGAACAGCCCGACCCCAGACCGCGGCAACAGGACGGCATCTATTGGTAACAGCGTTGCGAGCCAGGCAGCCAACTGATCGTGCGCATCGAGCCGCCCCAGGTGCCAGGCGAGCATGGGCAACGCGATCATGGGTTCGGCGCCTTCACGGAACAGCATGAAGCTGTCGATCAATTCTCCCGAGGAGTGCTCGAGAAGCATCGGACCAGTCGCCGCGGCGGAATCGCGCAGGATCGGGCTCAGCGGTTTGGGGCCGCGCTACTCGCACACCTTCGTGCCAGGCTTGCAGGGAACGTATGCAACGCGATCCGCCAATAGCACGTTGCCGGCCCGCCTGATCGCGTCGGCCAGCGTCGCGTCTTCGCGTTCGAAATCCTCCTGCTGTTGCTTGTCGCGTCCCCTGCGCGCTGCAAAGGCCGCGTCGAACACGACAGTCCTCGCACCAGCCGTGCGCAGCGCATCCACGAGCTGAGCATGCACACACCGCGGCCAGGTCTCGTCCTCGGGCGAACCTAGCGACAGGAAGCCGGGCCGCATGTCGTCCACCAGCAGTTGGTCGCAACGCGATCGACTCCGCGCCTCCGAGGGTAACGCCAACCGCGCACCGGACGCGGCGTTCATTTCGATCACCACGACCGAATCCGGCACAGCCCGCTCGCCACGGGCGGCATACAGCCAAGAGAGCGTGACCCGGCGATCCAGCCGCTGTACACCCTCCCGTCCTGTCCCGACCCAGCTCACACCGGCGACCAATGCCGCGGCAGCGAGGGTCAGGGCGATCCTGCTGCTGTTGCTCGCTACCACGGCCGCCCCGTCCGCTGGGACGCCGTCTCAATCGCCGCGTTGCCGGTCCGCCAGCAAACGGTTCGTGATGAGCTGCAGCACCGTGAGCGCGAAGGCCGGGTTCACGAAGTGCATCTGCCGCACCTGCTCCTCGCCGAGCACGAAGAGATCGGTGTCCTTCGCACAAACCGCGGTGGATGTCCGCCGGTGATTCGGCGCGAAGATCGCGATCTCGCCGAAAATGTCGTTCTCGTGCATCTCGAGGCCCAGCTGCGTCAAGCTCACGCACCCGCGCTGAACCACGAACATCTCCCGGCCGAGGTCGCCCTTGCGGAACAGCACGTCTCCCGCTCGGCACCGCCGGAAGTCCATGTGGGGATACAGCCAGTCGAGGTCGAGCGGCTTTTCCTGCACGCGCTCGAGCTGGGCGCTGATCATCGTCGGATCGCGCATGGCGACGAGTATCGCCGCCGCGCGATTGGAGACCTTGAGCTTCTTCAGGATCGAACTCATCTGCACACGCACGGTACCTTCACCCTTGTGAAGGTCCAGGGCGATCTGCAGATTGGTCTTCCCCTGCGCCACCAGCATCAGTACTTCGCGTTCCGCCTTGGTCAACCCGAATTCGCTCAGCGTGCGCGTGGCCACACCCCCGATGGCGTGCTGGTCGGCCCCGGGTTCGTCGGCCGGATTCTCCGACGCGGGCCGGAACCGCTCGCCGGCCTCCACCAGGGCGAGAACCGCCAGGATGGCGTCGTGCGTAAACCGCCGCGGCACGTAGG
>CAYYVB010000405.1:0-2694 GCA_964475035.1 uncultured Opitutaceae bacterium
GCTCGCGCCCGACCGTGTCCTCATCGGCGGTGAGCGCACGCCCGAGGGTGACCAGGCGGTCGCGACACTCGTTTCGGTCTATGCCCGTTGGGTCGCGCGCGAGCGCATCATCACGACCAACCTCTGGTCGTCAGAACTCTCCAAGCTAGTCGCGAACGCCTTCCTCGCGCAGCGCATCTCCTCGATCAACTCCATCTCCGCTCTCTGCGAAGCCACCGGCGCCGATGTGGACGAAGTCGCCAACGCCATCGGCAAGGACAGCCGCATCGGCCCGAAATTCCTCAAGAGCTCCGTCGGTTTCGGCGGATCCTGCTTCCAGAAGGACATCCTCAACCTCACCTACCTCTGCGAGAGCTTCGGCCTGCCCGAGGTCGCGGCGTATTGGACGCAGGTCGTTACGATGAATGACTGGCAAAAGCACCGCTTCGCCGCCCGGATCGTGAAGGAGCTCTTCAACACGGTAGCCGACAAGAAAATCGCCGTGCTCGGCTTCGCCTTCAAGAAGGACACCAACGACACGCGCGAATCCGCCGCGATCAACGTTTGCCGCGAGCTCCTCTCCGAGCACGCGCATGTCTGCGTCTACGACCCGAAAGTCCCGTCCGAGGAGATTGTCGCGGACGTCCTCGGCAAGGGGGCGTCGAATCCGCGGCTCAGCGTCGCGAAATCCGCCTACGAAGCCTGCGCCGGCGCTCACGCCGTCGCGATCGTGACCGAGTGGGACGAGTTCAAGCAGCTCGACTACGCGCGCATCTTCGCCGGCATGCCCAAGCCCGCCTTCCTCTTCGACGGCCGCAACATCGTCGATCTCTCCGCGCTGCGGAAGATCGGCTTCCGTGCCTTCGGTATCGGCAAGCCCGCGTCTTGAGCCGACGCGGGTGCTTCCTGCTCGCGGCCAGAAATGCGCCGGGTAAGCTCAGGGCATGGGGAATCCCTCGTTCAAGTCAGCGGATAACCAAACCGGCGGCGTCATACCACGCCATGCGCTGGGCTTGGTGCTCTCCGGCGGAGGTTCGCGAGGGTTGGCTCATATCGGCGTGATCCGTGCCTTGCTGGAGCATGGTATCGTCCCGGACTGCGTCGCCGGAGTCAGCGCTGGCGCGCTGGTCGGGGCGCTCTACGCGGCCGGTTATCGGCCCCCGAAGATGCTCGAGTTCTTCCGGGTGACCGACCCGTTCAGCCTCAAGAATGTCACGCTTTCAAAGCCGGGAATCTGGGACACGGAGAAAATCGTGCCGGCCTTCCAGCGTTGGTTTCCGGATGACTTGTTCGACACCTTGCAACGGCCGTTGCGCATTCTCGCGACAGATTTGCAGCGCGGCGAAGGCGTGATCTTCGACCGTGGTCCGCTCATCCTGCCGTTGCTCGCCTCGTCCTCGGTGCCGATGGTGTTTTCGCCGACCGAGATAGACGGACGCTGGTATGGCGATGGCGGCATCGTGGACAATTTTCCTGCGCGGCTCATTGCGGACCGTTGCGACGTCCTGCTGGGCGTGCATGTCAGCCCGATGCGAGAAGTGAAGCCGGCTCAGCTGGCTAATTCGCTCAACGTGCTGGAGCGTGCTTTGGAAGTCGGGATGTTTGCGCGCGCGAAGGAGGATTTCACCCGCTGCGCGCTGGTGCTGCGCCCGGCCGGGCTCGAGAGATTCGGACTCTTCGAAACCAAGCGGTTGACGGAAATCGAGGCCGCCGGCTATGCGGCGGCCAAGGAGCAGATGGCGCAAATCGAACGACTGCTCCGACAGTCGACATCGCCATTGCCCGCACCCAATGGTGCTGCCGGCTCGGATTCTATGCGCACTTGAGCACTCAGACGCCCAGTGCCGTGCGGTAGCGTCGGGTCACGCGTTTCGTCACCGAAGTCAGCGTTTCCCAGGGAATCGTGTCAGCGGCCGCGCTGAATTCCGTGAGCGTGATCTCGCCGCCGTTCTGCCGGCCGACGAGCACGACAGGATCGCCGCACCGCACCTCGCCCGGCACGGCGCTGAGGTCGACGATCGTCTGGTCCATGCACACGCGCCCGAGGATCGGGCAACGCTGGCCGCCGATGAGCACGGCGCCGCGGTTGCTCGCCGCGCGCGGCAAGCCGTCGCCATAGCCGGCGGTGATGACCGCGGCACGCGTTCGCTTTTCCAGCCGGCGCGTGCGGCCGTAGCTCACGGCAGTGCCGGCGGGCAGTTCCTTCACGAGACCGACGCGGGCATGAAAACTGAAGACCGGTTCCGTGCGCACGCGTGCCAGCAGCGAGTGCGGATGCGGAAGCACGCCGAATTGCAAAAGGCCCACGCGCACGGCGTTGAAAGGGCTCTCTTCGCCCGGCGTGGTCTCGAGGCCGGCGGAGTTGTCGGCGTGGATGAGCACGCGTTGTGCTTCGAGCCCGGGAAAGATGGCGAGCGAGCGCAGGAAGAGACTGCGTTGCTCCGCGGTGAAGTCGGGATCGTCGTCCGCGCTGGCGAAATGCGTGAAAACGCCGGCGAGGCGCAAGTGCTTCGCTTCGCGGATGGCGCGGTAGAGTTGCGGCGCACGGTCATACCAGACGCCGAGGCGGCCCATGCCGGTGTCGATCTTGAGGTGGACGGAGATCGACTTTCCGGCGGCGCTTGCGGCGGAGTCGAAGCGCGCGACTTCGTCGAGGCTTGAGACCGTGGCGGTGAGATCGAATTCCGCGAGGTAGCGATCCTCGTCGGGCAGCGT
>CAYYVB010000405.1:2704-3012 GCA_964475035.1 uncultured Opitutaceae bacterium
GATCGGCCAGTCGGCGCTGAGCTCGCGGATGACCATGGCTTCGGCGAGATTCGCTACGGCGAAAAGGTCGGCGCCCGCGTGCATCAGCCGCGCGGCGACGTGAGGCAGGCCGTGGCCGTAGGCATCGGCTTTAACCACGGCGACGTAGCGGATGTGCGGCGGAAGCGAGGCGCGGATGAGCTTCAGGTTGCGCTCGAGTGCAGCGAGATCGATTTCGGCCCAGCAACGCAGCGGCAGTTGCGGGGAAGTCGTCATCGTGGAGGCACGCTCGCGGCACTGTGCACCTGCGCGGACCATTTCTTGTATTC
>CAYYVB010000406.1:0-3005 GCA_964475035.1 uncultured Opitutaceae bacterium
GCAAGGCAACATAGGCGGCTGGGCGGCCCGTCCGATAGCCGCGGGTATGCCGCATCCTGCTTCGCTCCTTCGGAGCTGCGCAGGGCGTCGCCCTTTTTCGAGGGCGGCGAGAGAAATGAAGGTCAGCCCCGACCCTGGTCGGGGTGACAGAATCCGGCTTACGGCGCCGAAACTAGTTCTTACCACATGCGGGGCGTGCTGCGACGAGCGGCACGCCCCGCGCCATTTTTCAGGCGCGGAACGCGCACAGCGGACGATCGAGCAACGGCGGCGTTGGCTTCAGCAGCGGCTTACCAACTCAGCACGGTCTCGAACGTGGCGCGGCTGGCGGCGGTGGAGAGTTCGTTCCAGCGAGTGACGCGGAAGGGATTACCGCCGCCGAACATGCCGAGCGATTCGTCGTAGTGGAATGCGGCGTTGCCGGTCAGGGTGATATCATTGGCGACCACGGAGCCGAGCACATCGCCGTTGCCGTTGATCTTCACCGAGGCCTGCGGGGCGTAGACGATTCCGCTGAGCGCGCCATTGCCGGCGATTTGGATGTCCTGCACACCGGTGGTCTTCGTGCCCCAGATTTGAAACGCGATGGGGAGATTCGCAGTGGCCGCGGTCGTGCCACCGTTCATCACGCCCTGGCCGGCGATCTTGATGTCACCCGGGGCATAGATTTGCAGTTCCGCACCCGCGGCAATGGCGAGCTCGCCGCTGCCACCACCGATATCAATGCTGGTGGTCGTGTTGGTCAGCTTGATGACGACCTTGGGGTCGCTGGTGTCGGTGGCGCGCCGTTTGATCGCGAGGGTCTTGTTGTTGAAATTGATCTGCGTGGCTTCGTAGTAATAGTAGCCGTCCGCGTTCGGCAGGTCGCCGATGCGCGGGAGGGATTCGTTGTTGGTGATGGCGCCGCCGTAATTGATGTAGGTCTTGTTCGGCGCGCTGACGGGATCGAAGTTGGCGGAAAAGTCCGTGGAGACGCGGCTCATGTCCATCGTGCCGGACGGTGTGCCGAAGGGACCGACCAAACCGGTTGCGCCGACCGATGGCAACGAGCCGCCGGTGGCGGCGTAGCCCCAGATATCGGCGTTCTGCACGAGCACAGCGTCGACGGCGACAGAGATGGAACCGACGCTGCCGTTGTCGAGTTTCGTCGCGGCGCTGTAGGGCACCGGCGAGGCGCGGAGCGTGCCGTCGGGGTTGTAGGTGGAGTTCCAACTGTCGACGGAGGCGTTGGTGCCGCTGAAGCGGATCTGGTCCTTGGCGACAAGGCCGTTGGCGAACTTGGAGGTGCGGCGGAGCTGGACCTCGACCCATTTTTCGATCGGGGCGCTGGCCGTGCCGCCGAGGCTGACGGTGGAGCGGGCGACAATGCGCGGAGCGGCGGCGCCGTTAAAGTTGTAGACATAGACGCGCACTTGGCCCGTGGCGTTCTGGTCGAAGGTCGTCCCGGTCCACTTCCGGCGCATGTTGCTGATGCCGACGGCGGTCCAGCCATCGCCGGTCCAGGAGTAGGTGGGATCGGCGACGAGTTTGTTGATGGAATACATCGCTTCCTCGAGGCCGTTCTCGGCGAGGTTCATCGCCGCGTTGTTGTAGAGGGCGCGGTTGGCGACGGTGAGACTGTTGCGGCCGAGCTGGAGATAGCTCGCGAGCGAGATGCCGATGATGGCGCTGAGAATGAGCGCGACGATGAGCAACGAACCGCGCTCAGAGCGGGGAAGGCGGGCAGGGGCGATCATGGCGTCAGGTGGTCACGCGCTTGTTGCGCAGGATGAAGCGGGCGGAGAGCACGGTGTTGGTGGCGGTGGCCACGGTGCGCGAGGTGCGCGCGGCGCTGAGCGAGACCTGCAGCTGCTTGGTCGAGCGACCGGCGGCGGTGAGATCGGCGAGGCTGAGTTCGTTGCCCGTGATGTTGAAGGCCTTGAATTCGAATGCGGTGATGCCGGTCACCAGTCGCGTCGTGCCCGTGCTGCTGCGACGGAAGAAGGTGTTCGTGCCCGAATCATACAGGTAGCGCACGAGCAGACCGTCGACGATCAGGTCGACCTGGGTCGTTCTGCCCCACGTGATGGAGCTCGCCTGGCGCACGTCCTGCGCGAAGACCTCGAGCGCGCGACGGGCCTGCGCCTCCATGTCATTGTAATTTTGGATGTTCGCGCCGCTGCGGCCGAGGAAGAGGAACGTGCTCAGCACGGCCGTGAGGATGAAGCCGGCCAGGCCGGCGCTGATCAGCACCTCGACGAGGGTGAATCCCCGGAACCGGCGGCGGGCGGCGGGTCGCTCAGGGCGCGGGGTTGGCGAGGGTGTAGTAGTAATCATAAAGGCCGTTCTTGATGTATTTCGTCTGGAAGCTCCGGCGCTGTTCGCGGCCGTCGTAGGTGTTCCAGTAGACGGTGAGCTCAATATCCACGACGTCACTCGGGCGGCTGGCGTCCGCGGTCACGTTCCGCACCACGATGAAGCGCGAGGCGAGCGCGGGGTCGGTGGTGAACATGGTGGTCAGATCCACCTTGTGCTCGCCCAGCATGGTGCTGGCGTCGGTGACGTTGGCCCAGCTCATCATGCGGATGCGCTCGATCTCGCTCTGGAGGATCTGCGAGGCCAGCGTGGTGTTGCGGGCGACGTCGAGGAACTTGTAGCCCTGCTGGATGGCGATGATCGAGGTCGAGATGCCGAGCGCCATGACGGCGGTGGCCATCACGACTTCGAGAATGGTGAAGCCGCGCGTGCGGCGGCGGGGTGCGGGCCCGGGGGGCGGGGCGGGGCGGAACGTGGTTTGCACGCCCCGACTCTACTCCCGCGGAGCCCACGGCGGGAATGGCTGCTCGCCTCGCTTAGATGGCCCTGATGATTAGGGCCGTTTGGGCGTGGGCGTCGGACCACCGCGGCTCTCGGCGTAGAGGACGGCGGCTTGCGAGCGGCGGCTGATCTGGAGCTTCTCGAAGATGTTGGAGAGGTAGTTCTTCACCGTCTTGTCGCTCAGGCCCATCTGCTCGGCGATCTCCTTG